>JANOAM010000314.1:0-4000 GCA_031411215.1 Betaproteobacteria bacterium | reverse complement strand
CGTGCCCGAGCCCACGTCCGCGGCCTTGGCGCTGGTGGGTCTGGCCGTGGTGGGCGGCATGGCGCGCGCCAAGCGCCGCGCCTGACGCGAAGCCCGACAAAGGTGGTGCAGGCCGCTGTGCAGGCCAATGCGCAGGCCAGTGCGCAGGCCGTGGACAATGCGCGCCAGAACTGGGGGCGCATGGGTTCACGCGTGTTGTTGGTGGAAGACGATGCGGCAGTGGCCGACGTGGTGGCCCTGCACCTGCGCGGCGCCGGCTACCAGGTTGAACACGCCAGCGACGGCCCGCTGGCCTTGCGCCGCATCGACAGCGAAAGCTGGGACTTGGTGCTGCTGGACCTGATGCTGCCCGGCGCCGACGGCTTCGAGATCTGCCGCCACCTGCGCCAGCGCGAAGGCCACGTGCCCATCATCATCCTGAGCGCCCGCACCGCGGAAGCTGAACGGGTGCTGGGCCTGGAGCTGGGTGCCGACGACTACCTGCCCAAGCCCTTTTCCATGCTGGAACTGACGGCCCGCGTGCGTGCGCTGCTGCGCCGGGTGGAGCAGCTCAAGGCCCGGCCTGCAGCGCAGGTGGTGCAGGTCGGCAGCCTGCGTGTGGACTTGGCGCACCGGCGTGTCACGCTGGCCGGCCAGGACCTGCTGCTGACCCAGCGCGAATTTGACCTGCTGCACTTCCTGGCCCTCCACCCCGGGCGGGTCTTCAGCCGCGCCGAGTTGCTGGAACGGGTGTGGGGCGCCAGCTTTGATGGCTTTGAGCACACCGTCAACTCCCACATCAACCGGCTGCGCACCAAGGTCGAGGTCAACGCCCAGGCCCCGCGCTTGATCGAAACCGTCTGGGGGCTGGGCTACCGCTTCAACCCCACGGGGCTGCCTGCATGAAGGCCGGCAGCCTGCCGCGCCGCCTGGTGCTGCTGCTGGCCGTGCTGCTGCTGGGCTGGGGCGCCTTTGTAGCGGCGCTGGCCTGGCGTGTGTCCACCGAACATGAACATGAAGCCCTGCAGCGCTTGTCCTATGGCCTGGCCGGCCACATCGCACAGCACTGGCCCGAACTGGGTGGTGGCAGCCCCGACGACCCCCGTGCGCGGCAGGAACTGCTGCGCATGCTGATGACGGTCAACCCGGGCATCCAGGTCTATGTGCTGGACGCCGCGGGGCGGGTGCAGAACTACATCGGCGAGCCGGGCATGGTGCGCGACCACCAGATCGACACCGTGGCCCTGGGCCGGTTCCTGGGTGGCGCGCCGCTGCCGCTGTACGGCACCGACCCCATGGGCGGCGGCGCCACGCGGCTGTTCAGCGTGGCCATGTTCCCGGCCAGCGCGGGCACGGCGGGCTACCTGTACATCGTGCTGGACGGCGCGGCCCGCAGCGCGGTGGCCCGTGGCCTCAGCCAGGAAGCCGTCTGGCGCGGTGTGGCCTGGGCCGCGGCCGCGGGGCTGCTGGCGTCCTTGCTGGCCGGCACCCTGGCGGTACGCGTGCTGACCCGGCCCTTGCTGCGCCTGGCAGCCGCCATGGGACAACTGAACCTGGACAAACCTGCCGAGATGGGTGCTGAGACGGGCGCCGAGCCGCCCGCGCCTGCCTCAGCGGCCAGCGACGAGGTGGCCACCTTGACGCGCAGCTTCAAGTCCATGGCACAGCGCCTGTCCACCCAGCACGACCAGCAACAGCGGCATGCGGCCGCGCACCGCGAGGTCATCGCCAATGTGGCGCACGACCTGCGCACACCGCTGACCGCCTTGCATGGCCACCTGGAGGCCTTGCGCGCGGGCGCAGGTCCAGGGCACCCGGCCCGGCAACACGTGGACACCGCGCTGGCGCAGAGCGACAAGTTGCGGCGCCTGACGCAGCAACTGTTTGAGCTTGCCACCTTGCAGTCGATGGAGCAGGTGCTGCACAACGAACGCTTTCGCCTGGACGAACTGGTGGCAGACGCCGTGCAGAAGTTCGACCTGCTGGCACCCAAAGGGCGGGTCACCCTGGCGGGTCAGTCGCCCGGTGCGGTGGAACTGGACGGTGACCTGCACCTGATCGAGCGCGCCCTGACCAACCTGATCGACAACGCCGTGCGCCATTCGCCCCAGGCCCAGGCGGTGCAGGTCAGCATGCGCTGCAGTGAATCCGAAGTGGCCGTGGTGGTGGAAGACGGCGGCCCGGGCCTGCCGCCCGACCTGCAAAAGCGCCTGGACGCGGGCGACTCCGTGCGCGACCCCGCGCTGCGCCGCCACACCGGTGGTGGCATGGGCGGCCTGGGCCTGGCCATTGCGCAGCGCATAGCGGCGCTTCACGGGGGCCGGCTGCACACCTTGCCAGCGCCACAAGGCGGCACCCGCCTGTGCCTGGCGCTGCCGCGGCGCAGCGCGGTGGCTGAAGGCGTGGGCGCCTAGCTGCGGTCTGCCGGCCCGCCCGACGCTGGCAGCCGCACACGCGGGTCGAACTTGGCGCGCTTGACGCTGAAGTAGGCCTTCACGTTGCGCACATTGGCGTCCTGCGTGAACAGGCGCTGCGCCAGGGCGTGGTAGCCCTGCATGTCGGCGCAATGCACCACCAGCACGAAGTCCGGGCCGGGGGACACACGCCAGAGTTGCTGCACTTCATCGTCGGTGGCAATGCGCTGTTCGAACGCATCCAGGTGTTCGGCGCCCTGCCGGTCCAGCGTGATCTCCACGATGACCGACAGGCCTTGGCCGATGCGGTCGGGGTTCAGAAGCGCGACCTGGCGGTCGATGACACCGCTGTCCACCAGCCGGCGTACGCGGCGCAAAGCGGTTGCCGGCGAGGTGTGTGCCGCGGCGGCCAGGTCCTGGTTGGAGAGGGCGGCGTCGGCCTGCAGCAGGTTGAGCAGGCGGATGTCGGTGGCGTCAAGGTCTATCACGGAAGAAAATTTCCAGATTGATGTCGATGTGGAAGTTAATTCTGCACATTTTCACGTGAGAAAGAAAGCGTCTTAAAATGATCATTCTTTGCAACCATCCATCAAGCGCCAACTCCTAGCATCCCGTTCCATTCCAACGCCAAGGATCTGAAAACCATGTGTGGCATCGTCGGCGCCGTCAGCACCCGCAACATCGTTCCCATCCTCATCGAGGGCCTGAAACGTCTTGAATACCGCGGCTATGACAGTTGCGGCGTGGCCGTGCACCAGGGCGGCGAACTGCGTCGCGCCCGCAGCACCAGCCGCGTGGCGGAACTGGAAAGCAGCACGGCGGCCGACGGCATCAGCGCTGGCACCGGCATCGCCCACACACGCTGGGCCACGCATGGTGTGCCAGCGGTGCACAACGCGCACCCGCACTTCAGCGCTGGCCCTAACTTGCGAAATGACGCGTCCGAAGCCAACAGCGGCAAGGTGGCGCTGGTGCACAACGGCATCATCGAAAACCACGACGAACTGCGCCGTGAACTGAAGGCCAAGGGCTACCACTTCGACAGCCAGACCGACACCGAAGTCATCGCCCACCTGGTGCACAGCCTCTATGACGGTGACCTGCTGGAAGCCGTGCAGCGTGCGCTGCCGCGGCTCAAGGGGGCCTACGCCATCGCCGTGTTCTGCCGGGACGAGCCGCACCGCGTGGTCGGTGCGCGGGAAGGCTCGCCGCTGGTCGTCGGCGTGGGCGCCGCGGGTACCGGCGAAAACTTCCTGGCCAGCGACGCCATGGCCCTGGCCGGCGTCACCAACCAGATCATCTACCTGGAAGAAGGCGACGTGGTGGACTTGCAGATGGGCAAGGTCTGGGTCAGCCACACGGACAGCAGCGGCCGTTTCGCGCCCGCCGACCGCGCAGTGCGCACCGTCAACGCCCACAGCGGCGCGGCCGAATTGGGCCCCTACCGCCACTACATGCAGAAGGAGATCTTCGAGCAGCCGCGCGCCCTGGCCGACACGCTGGAAGGTGTCGAGCACATCTCGCCCGAACTCTTTGGCGACGGTGCCTACGCGGTCTTCAAGAACATCGACCGCGTGCTGATCCTGGCCTGCGGCACCAGCTTCTAC
>JANOAM010000313.1:0-5227 GCA_031411215.1 Betaproteobacteria bacterium | reverse complement strand
ACGACCTTGGGCACCGAGTCCACCGAGTACAGGCTCTGGTCGGGGTACATCTCGCCGTTGCTGTTGGCGTCACCCGCCACCTGCCAGCCCGACAGGTAGATGGCCTTCAAGCCGGCCTTGACCTGCTGCATGGCCTGGTTGCCCGTCAGCGCGCCCAGGGTGTTGACGAAGGGTTCGGTGTTGACCAGGTTCCACAGCTTTTCAGCGCCGCGCTTGGCCAGCGTGTGGTCCACCTGCAGGCTGCCACGCAGGCGCACCACGTCGGCGGCGCTGTAGCCGCGCTTGATGCCCTTCCAGCGCGGGTTGGTGGCCCAGTCCTTTTCAAGGGCGTCGATCTGCTGTTGGCGGGTGAGTTGGGTCATGGTGTGCTCGCGGGTGTTGAGGGTTAGAGGGGTCAAGGTCAGTCATCAACCTGGCGCCAAGCTTATCGCGAGCGCAATGCACTCAGACAACTTATGTCTTATATAAGACATGATATTGATTTCAATGAAATCAACGGCTTAAGCTTACTTTTCAGATAGCGAAACGCCGCTCTTCCATATGACGAAGTTTTGCCGCGTTGCAGCATCATCTTCTTCCGCATTGTGAAACGGCTTTCGCGCCACGAGAAATGGCGCACCAAGCCTGCCGGCACTCAGCGCTGGCGCGCAAAACCCAGCCAGCGCTGGTAGATGCGCCTGGCCAAGGCCTGCTGAGTGGCCAGCTCTGCGGAGCTGCCCGCGCGCATCGCCAACCCGCTGTGCACCGTGCGCGGGTGCAGCGCGGCGGCGCCGCGGTAGCGACTGTCCTGCTCCTGTGACCAGCGCGCCAGCTTCTCGGCGTCCAGTTCCAGATGGAACTGCATCGCCAGGTGCGGTCCCAAGGCGAAGGCCTGGTGCGGGCACGCGGCGGTGCTGGCCAGCAGCTGCGCGCCGGGTGGCAAGGAGAAGGATTCAAAGTGCCAGTGGAACACCGCCTGGGTTGGCGCGGCGCCAAACCAGGCCGCTGCCTCTGGGTGGGGCAGGACGTCCAGGGTCTGCCAGCCCACTTCGGGTTCGGGCGAATCGCCCACCTGGCCGCCCAGTGCGCGTGCCATCAATTGCCCGCCCAGGCAGTGCCCCAGGGTGGGCACACCGTCACGCGCGGCCTGCAGGACCAAGGCTTCGGCCTGGCGAAGCGACAGCAGCGGGTCGTTGGCGCTCATCTCACCACCCAAGATGGCCAGGGCGCTGTAGCCGTCGATGTGTTCCGGATAGAGGTCCCCGGCCTCCGCGTTGCGCACATCAAACGGCACGCCCTGTTCACGCAGCCAAGTGGCCAGGTAGGCCGGGCCATCGGCCGACAGGTTCTGCAGGATGAGGACAGGTTGCATGGGCGCCGCCGGGAGTGACCTCTGATGAGTGTGCCGCAGCTAGACTGCACACACCTGCCAGCCCATCTGAAGGAGCGCCATGAACAAAGCCATCGATCCTGCCCTGATGCAAGCCGCCGAAGTCACCGGCAGCGCGGTGCCCGCGGCCATGGGCGCCTACTGGATGCCGTTCACCGCCAACCGCCAGTTCAAGAAGGCGCCGCGCCTCTTGAACAAGAGCGCCGGCATGCATTACTGGGACGTGGACGGCCGCCAGATACTGGACGCCGCGGCTGGCCTGTGGTGCGTGAACGCGGGCCACAACCGCCCGCGCATCGTGCAGGCCATCCAGCAGCAGGCCGCGGAGATGGACTTCGCGCCGCCCTTCCAGATGGCGCACCCCAAGGCCTTTGAGCTGGCTGAACGTGTGGCCCAACTGGCCCCTGCCGGCATGGGCAAGGTGTTCTTCACCAACAGCGGCTCAGAAGCCGTGGATACGGCCTTGAAGATGGCCCTGGCCTACCACCGTGTGCGCGGCGAAGGCACCCGCACCCGTTTGCTGGGCCGCGAACGTGGTTACCACGGTGTCAACTTCGGCGGCATCTCGGTGGGCGGCATGGTCGGCAACCGCAAGACCTTCGGCCTGGCCATAGCCGGTGTGGACCACATCCGCCACACGCACGACCCGGCGCGCAACAGTTACAGCGTCGGCCAGCCCACGCATGGCGCCGACATCGCGGACGACCTGGAACGCCTGGTGGCTTTGAACGACGCCAGCAACATCTCCGCCGTCATCGTCGAACCCGTGGCCGGCAGCACCGGCGTGCTGATCCCGCCCATCGGCTACCTGCAGCGCCTGCGCGAGATCTGTACCAGACACGGCATCCTGCTGATCTTTGATGAGGTCATCACCGGCTTTGGCCGCGCCGGCGCGCCCTTCGCGGCGCAGACCTTTGGCGTGACACCGGACCTGATGACCTGCGCCAAAGGCCTGACCAACGGCGCCGTGCCCATGGGCGCGGTGATCGCCAAGGACGAGATCCACGACGCGTTCATGACCGGGCCGGAACACCTGATCGAGTTCTCCCACGGCTACACCTACAGCGCCCACCCGCTGGCCTGCGCGGCCGGCCTGGGCACGCTGGACACCTACGCCGAAGAAGGCCTGCTGACACGCGCGGCGGACATCGGGGGCTACTTCGCGGAAAGCCTGCATTCGCTCAAGGGCGAGCCGAATGTCATCGACATCCGCAACTTCGGTCTGGTCGGCGGCATTGAACTTGCCGCCATCCCGGGCGAGCCGGCCAAGCGTGGCTTCAGCGTCTTCCTGGACTGCTTCGACAAGGGCCTCTTGATCCGCACCACCGGCGACACCATCGCGCTGAGCCCGCCGCTGATCATCGAGAAGAGCCACATCGACCAGATCGTGGACACGATTCGAGCTGCCCTGCGCCGCGCCGCCTGAGCGATATGCCCCAGCTGCCCCTCGTTCTGGTCACCAGCTGCAACCGTCTGGTCGGCGAGCACCCTTTCCACATTGCGGGCCGCAAGTACGTGGACGCCGTGCGGCTGGCTGGCGCGCTGCCGCTGATCGCTCCGCCGTTTGCGGAAGCTGAGCTGGATGCGTTGTTGGACGCCGTCGATGGCGTGTTCCTGACCGGATCCCCGTCCAACGTGCACCCGTCCAACTTCGGCGAAGCGGTGCACAACCCGGAACTGCCGCTGGATCCCGAGCGCGACGCCTGGACGCTGCCGCTGATCCGCAAGGCGCTGGCGCGTGGCGTACCGCTGCTGGCCGTTTGCCGTGGCACGCAGGAAACCAACGTGGCGCTGGGCGGCAGCTTGCACCAGGCCGTGCAGGAACAGCCCGGCCTCAACGACCACCGCGGCGCCAAGGGCGACAAGACGGCAACGGCGGCCGAGCAGTACGCCCTGGCGCACCCGGTGGACGTGGTGCCCGGGGGCTTGCTGCACGGCATCACCGGCCTGGCCAGCTTCGAGGTGAATTCCGTGCACGGCCAGGGCGTGAATCGACTGGCCGACGACTTGCGCGTGGAAGCCGTGGCGCCGGACGGTGTCATCGAAGCCTTCAGCCTACCTACGGCCACCGGCTTCAACCTGTGCCTGCAGTGGCACCCGGAATGGCAGGCTGCCGACAACCCGGTGTCCATGCAGATCCTGCAGGCCTTTGGCGCCGCCGCGCGCAGCTACCGTGACCGTGTGCGGGGCCCCTTGCCCCAAGTCCCTGCCCATTCTTGAGCAGGGACCGCGGCAGCCCTTCTGCCGCACGACACGACCACAGGTGCCCCATGTTGGCCAGAGAGCATTTCAACTTCAGCGAACTTGAGCAGTGGCTGGACGCCAACCGCGTCACCGAGATCGAATGCCTGGTGCCCGACCTCACCGGCGTGGCGCGCGGCAAGATCCTGCCGCGCCAGAAGTTCACCGAAGACCGCGGCATGCGGCTGCCCGAGGCCGTGGTGGCCATGGGCGTGACGGGTGAGTTCCCGGAAGAAGGCCCTTACTACGACGTCATCAAGCCCACCGACCGCGACATGCACCTGCGCGCGGACCCCAGCACCGCGCGCATCGTGCCCTGGGCCACGGACCCCACGGCGCAGGTCATCCACGACTGCTACGACCGCGAAGGCGTGCTCGTGCCCTTCGCGCCGCGCAGCGTGCTGCGCCATGTCTGCGACCTGTTCGACGCACAAGGCTGGTCGCCCGTGGTGGCGCCCGAACTCGAGTTCTACCTGGTCGCGCGCAACACCGACCCCGACGTGCCGCTGAAACCGCCCGTAGGCCGCAGCGGCCGCAGCGAGACCAGCCGTCAGGCCTACAGCATTGACGCGGTCAACGAATTCGACCCGCTGTTCGAAGACGTCTACGACTACTGCGAAAAGATGGAGCTGAACGTGGACACGCTGATCCACGAAGTCGGTGCCGGGCAGATGGAGATCAACTTCTTCCACGGCGCGCCGCTGGGCCTGGCGGACGAAGTGTTCTTGTTCAAGCGCACGGTGCGTGAAGCCGCGCTGCGCCACGACATGTTCGCCACCTTCATGGCCAAGCCCATTGCGGGCGAGCCGGGCAGCGCGATGCACATCCACCAGAGCATCGTCAGCAAGGCCACCGGCCAGAACATCTTCAGCAACCCGGACTTCACGCCCAGCAAGGAGTTCTACTGGTACATCGGTGGGCTGCAGAAGTACATCCCGGCGGCGATGGCGCTGTTTGCGCCCTACGTCAACAGCTACCGCCGGCTGGTGCGCAGCAACGCGGCGCCCATCAACATCCAGTGGGGCACGGACAACCGCACGGTAGGCATACGCAGCCCCGTGGCCAGTGCGGCGGCGCGGCGCATCGAGAACCGCGTGATCGGCGCCGACGCCAACCCCTATGTGGCGCTGGCGGCGACCATGGCCTGCGGCTACCTGGGCATGATGAACAGAATAGAACCCTCAGCCGAATGCAAGGGCGACGCCTACCTGGGCGACTACCAACTGCCACGCAGCCTGGGTGAAGCGCTGACCTTGCTGCGCAACGATGCCGACCTGGCCTCCGTGCTGGGCAAACCCTTCATCACCGTCTATACGGAAGTGAAGGAGATCGAATACGCGGAGTTCATGAAGGTGATCTCGCCTTGGGAACGCGAACACCTGCTGCTGCATGTCTGAGGCACGGACCATGAACACGCGTACCACCGCTGAGTTGCAAGCCGCCGACGCCGCACACTTCCTGCATCCCTTCACCGACTTCAAGGGGCTGGCGAAGAAAGGCTCGCGCATCATCGAGCGCGCCGACAACATCTACCTGTGGGACAGCGAAGGGATGCAGGAAGTGTGCGGCGTCGGCGGCTTGCAACTCAGCGGTGGTACGCGTGTTCATGGTCCGTGC
>JANOAM010000312.1:0-2055 GCA_031411215.1 Betaproteobacteria bacterium | reverse complement strand
CACCAGCCCCTCGGCCCCCACCAGCGCGCCCGTGGCCACGTCCACCTTGGGCTGCACAAAGAGGCGCAGCTCCTGGTTGTCCACCGCCTGGCGCAGTTCGGACAGCAGCGACAAGGTCTGGCCGCTGTTGCTGTCCAGCGCGGGTTCGTACAGCTGCGCGCCGGCCGTCTGCCGCTTGGCGGCGTACATGGCCACCTCGGCGCGGCTCAGCAGGCTGTCGGCGTCCTGCGCGTGCTCGGGCCACACGGCAATGCCCAGGCCAGCGCTCAGGTCCACACGCTGGTCGTCCAGCTGCAGCGGCTGCTCAAAGGCCGCGGTGATGCGTGCGGCCACGGCCTGGGCCATGGTGGCATCGGCCTGCGGCAGCAGCAGCGCAAATTCGTCGCCGCCCAGTCGCGCCACCACGTCGCCCGGCCGCACGGCCTGCTGCAGGCGTTCGGCCACACCTTGCAGCAGGCGGTCGCCGAAGGCATAACCCAGCACGTCGTTGACATGCTTGAAACGGTCCAGGTCCAGCATCACCACGGCCAGCGGCTGGCCCAGCGCGGTGGCGCTCAGCACGGCTTCGCGGAACTGCAGGCGGTTGGGCAGGCCGGTCAGGCGGTCCCAGTAGGCCAGGCGGCGGATGGCGTTCTGTTGCTCAGCGATGTTGCCGCGCATGGACTCAAAGGCCTTGGCCAGTTCGCCCACCTCGTCCTGGCGCGAGGTGTCGGCCAGCGGCGTGTCGTAGTCGCCGCGGCCCAGGCGTTCGCTGGCCTGCACCAGGGTGGCCAGCGGGCGTGTCACCACGCGGGACGTCCAGATGCTGCCCAGGCCAAACAGGGCCAAGCCCAGCACCGTGAGCGCGGCCATGGTCAGCTGCAGCGTCCTGTACGGCGCCACGGCTTCGCTGATGGAGCCGCTCAGGCGCAGCACCGCGCGGGCGCCGCTGTCCTGGGACAGCAGCACCGTGCGCAGCAGCAGCGGCTCGCCGTCCAGCTGGGTCTCGGTGGCGCTGTCTGTCTCGCGGTCGGGCACTCGGTCCGGCACGGCGGCCAGGGCCTCGGCCCGCGCCCCGTCGTCCAGGCTGCTGTGCAGCAGGCGCGGCGCGCCCTGCGTGGGCTGCAGCACCAGCGTGGCCTGCAGGCCGGCCACGGCGTGCAGGTCCTGGACCACGGCGCGGTCCAACTCAAAGCCCATCAGCACCCAGCCGATCACCAGCGGCGCCTTCATCGGCACCATCACGAACTGGTGCGGCCGGCCGTTGAGCACGGCGATCACCGAGCCGCGTTGCGCCAGCTGCGGCGCCAGGCTGTCCAGGCCGGCGGTCATGGCGAAGTCCTGCTGGCTGTCCGGTGCTGCGCCGCCCACCGGGGCGTGGGCCACCATGGCAAAGCGGGTGTCCAGCAAGGCGGCCACCGAAGCCTCGATGCGCGCACCCTGGTTTTCCAGCGCCGATGCGATGGTCTCGGTGTCGTTGCTGCTCACCGCAGCGCGGAAGCCGTAGTCGGCCGCCAGCAGCGACGCGCCCTGCAGCAGTTTGGCCGCGCGCTGTTCCAGCACGCGGCTCCACACCCGTTCACCCACGGCCAGCTGTTCGGCCAGGCCCTTGCGCGCGTTGCGTTCAATGCCTTCACGCAGCGCGAAGAAGGCCATGGTCTGCAGCGCAAGCAGCAGCAGCAGCGACCAAGCCGCCATGCGGC
Source organism: Betaproteobacteria bacterium (assembly GCA_031411215.1). GTDB lineage: Bacteria > Pseudomonadota > Gammaproteobacteria > Burkholderiales > Burkholderiaceae_C > Rubrivivax. The sequence goes on along the minus strand of JANOAM010000312.1, from coordinate 373 downwards.
TGGACAGACGCCAGGCGCGTGGGTGGCTCAGCAGGCGCGAACGGATCAAGGCCGTGCCTCGGTCAGCTGCACCGCCGCCTGCACGGGCGTGGCATCCACCTTCAAGGCCACATCGGCCGCGGCCGTGCCGGGTGGCAGCGCGGCGTGCCAGGCACGCAAGCGGTAGCTGCCGGGCGGCACCTGGGGCAGGGTGACACGGCCGTCGGTACCCGTCTGGGCGTGGTAGGGCGTGTCCACCACCACCACCCAGGCAGCCATGTTGTCGTGGATGTTGCAGCCCAGCACGGCGATGCCCGGCTGGTCAAAGACCACCGGCGCCGTGGGCGTGCCCACGTAGAGCTTGATCTCGAACTTCTTGACGGCCGAAAAGGAA
>JANOAM010000311.1:0-3277 GCA_031411215.1 Betaproteobacteria bacterium | reverse complement strand
GTTGGTGGGCGCCCCGGCGCCTGCGGTGTTCACCCGTTCACCACCGCAGGTCCAGGTCATTGCCCAGGTTGGCGGGCGCCGTGCCGTGATGTTCCTGGACAGCGATGGCCGCGTGACCATCAAGGTTGATCAGGGCCTGTTGAGTGAAGCTGCTCAGGCTGAGCTGGCCGAAGCGGTCGCCCGGATCATCCTGGCCCAAGGCTAGGTATCCGCCAGGCATCCCGAAAAGACTCACCTGAGCAGCCAGGCTGGTTGTTCGGTGGGGCAGGGCGGTCCAACCGGCCGCAGCCGTGTCGCCCGGGGGCTGGTTTCCGCCTTCAAAACCACGGAAGCTGGCCCTGTGCTGCCAACCATCACCCGGTTGTTGAGCGAGTCTCGTCGCCTTGACGAGATTCGCCTTGTGGCGTCGCCCTTCGTCAACTGATCCCGAAAACTCTCCGCATGGACTCAGGACGGTTTGCGTGTCACGCCACCCGCAAAAGCCGCCTGAACCGCCCGGTGCCGCCGGCCCTTTTCAGCCTGCACGTAGATCGACGTGGTGGCCAGGCTTTCGTGGCCCAGGTTGGCCTGCAAGACATCCTGCGGCACGCCGCGGGCGGCGGCATGTGAGCCGTAGGTGTGCCGAAGCCAGTGTGTCGAGGCTTCCCGAATCCTCTCCGCCGCTCGGCGGTCGCGCGTGGCCCACTCGGCGGCGCAGCGTTCAAAGGCATGCACCAGCACCTCGTAGAGCCGCGCGGCTGACAGCGGCGCGTTCAGGCTCAGCTTGGCGATGATCGGCGTGCTGGCGGGGTTGGCCAGCAGGTCCGGGTCCAGATCGCGGTCCGCAAAGTAGGCCTGCAGCGCCTGGACAGCAGCGTCCGGCAGCGGCACCTCGCGCCACTTGTTGCGCTTGCCCAGCACCATGATGGACCAGGCCATGACCTCGCCATCCGGCCCGTCGTCCAGCGGCTCGTGGCGCAGCCATTCCACCTTGCTGGCCACCAGTTCGGACAGCCGCAGGCCGGTCATGTACGCAAAACCCAGGATGAAACGCAGCCGCGACAGTGCCCGAGACCGGGCAGGGGGGGGCGCCCGGGTCATCTCCTCGTCCAGCCAGGTCTGCACAAGGTCCCATTGCCGCTGCGACAGGGCCCGCAGGCGGGGCATCGACGGCGCGTCAGGCCGCTGGGGCACGTCGTCCCAGGGGTTGGAGTCCAGGTAATGCCGCCGCACAAGCCACTCGCAAAGCGACCGAACGATGGTCATCGCCACCGCCTGGGACCGGGCGCTCAAGGGTCCCTCGAAGGGCCGCCAGGCCTCCGACCAGCGCTGGGCATGGCGGGGGCCGGTCCATTCCAGCCCGGGCGCCGCCAGGAAGTCGCGGTAGGCCACGCAATCGTCTCCGTCCAGGGACGACAAGGCCTTGCGCCGGTGCATCACCGCCCAGAGCAGGAAGCGCTCGGCTTCCTTGCGGTAGGCCCGCCAGGTGTGGCTGCCCGCCAGACGCAGCCTGAGCCAGGCTTGGATGGCCTCGTGGTCGTTGCTGGCGGCCAGCTTGCACCGGGCCGCAGGCGCCCGGTTGCTGCCCTGGGAACCGTCGCGCTCCGAAGGCGGGGTAAAGCGCTCCAGCGGCACGATGCCGATGCGCGGCACGGGGGTGAGGGCGGCGGTGTCGACCCGGCTCAGCGGGAACAGGGCAGGGGAGGGCAGGGCGCCCAGGCTGCCTTCATGCTCCTGCAGCCAGCGCACCACCCGCGCGGCGCCTTCCGGGCCCAGCTTGGGGATGCCGCGGTGCCAGTGGAAGCCCTTGACCCGGATCCAGTAGCTGAGTTCTTCGAGCTTCAGGATACCGACGACCGACAGGCGCTGCGCCATCTTGTCGTCCAGCCAGGCGCTGACCAGGTCGGCCGGCTGCGGTTCCCGTACGCCAACCCGTTCCAGCCATTGCACGGCCAGCACCAGACGTTCGCGCAGGCGCTGTTTGCGCCGGCCGTTGCTGCGGGCGGGCAGGGCGCCGTGCTCGACCTGGTACAGATCGGCCAGCTCGGCTTCGGAGTAGAAGTCCGCGGGTTGCTGGGCGCGGAACTCGTCCAGCGTCGGCTGGGCCGGGCCGCGGTCCAGGATGGCCTCCGGGTCCCGCCGCAGCAGCACGGCAATGTCCTGGCGGCCGTTGGACAGCGCCACGCCGCGCAGCTGGTCCAGCAGCCGCTGCAACTCACCGCGCGCCCGGCGCGCATCGCCAGCGCCGCCCAGGTAGAGGTAGCGGTCCCAGGACGCCACCAGGTCCAGGCCCTCAGCCCAGCAGCGCACAAAGGCCATCTGCGGGTGACCGAGGCGACGTGTGCTTGGAGGGCTCTGTGGCTTCATAGGGCGGGCGTTGCGGCGGCGAGTGGCTGGCGACGGCTCTGCGGGTGCCTCAGAACGCTTTGTGAATCAACGGCTTGCGCGGGAGCTCTGCTTTCCGGATTGAATTGTGATCCTAAATTGTATGCAATGATAATATGGATTATCAATGTGACTTGACCGGCATGACGGCCGGGCAGGGCGCCGGCGGACGGCTACTTGGGCAACGGCCGCGCGCGAAGGCCCGCACCCGCACAACAATCACCGACAGACATGACTGACTCTGACCCCCTTGAAACCGCCGAATGGCGCGACGCCTACCTGGCCTTGATCGCGGCGCATGGCCCCGAACGTGCGCGCGCGATGCTGGACGAACTGGCCCGCCTGGCGCGCGACCAGCGCGTGGGCTGGGCGCCTGAACTCTGCACGCCCTACGTCAACACCATCGCCGTCGACGCCCAGGTGCCGTTCCCCGGCGACCTGGCCATCGAGGAGCGCCTGGCGTCGCTGATGCGCTGGAACGCGCTGGCGATGGTGGTGCGCGCCAACGCCCGCTACGGTGAACTGGGTGGCCACATCGCCAGTTATGCCAGCGCGGCCGACTTGTTCGAAACCGGCTTCAACCACTTCTTCCGGGCTCGCAGCGGCACCGGCGAAGGACAGCACGGCGGCGACTTGGTGTTCTTTCAGCCGCACAGCGCACCAGGTGTCTACGCGCGGGCCTTTCTCGAAGGCCGGCTCAGTGCCGACGATCTGTCGCACTACCGCCAGGAGCTGAGCGCGCCAGCCTTCGCGCAAGGCCAGGGTGCGCGTGGCCTCAGCAGCTACCCGCACCCTTACCTGATGCCGGACTTCTGGCAGTTCCCGACCGGGTCCATGGGCATAGGCCCGATCAGCTCGATCTACCACGCACGTTTCATGCGCTACCTGACGCACCGGCAGCTGCTCGACTGCG
>JANOAM010000310.1:0-5222 GCA_031411215.1 Betaproteobacteria bacterium | reverse complement strand
CCGAAGGTCTGCGTGGTCAGCAGCATGGCGCTTTCGGTTTCGACGGCCCAGTGCGTCACCAGCACGCTGCGCGCGCCGGCGTAGAAGAAGCCACGCGCCAGGCCGCTCAACGCTTCTTCCGCGCGGCCGTCGGCGGCGGCGGTGTTGCAGGCGCTCAGCACCACCCAGTCGGCGTTCAGGCGCAGCCCCAGCACGTCGTCCAGGGTCAGCAGCGGGGCCAGCGGGTTGCGCTCGGCGTCGGGGGTGGCGGCCAGGGCCAGCGCGGGCTGGTTGAGGTCCGGCAAGTCGCCGGCCATCAGGCCATGGGTGGCGAAAGCGACGACACGGCGCCGTGCCATCTCTCCCGACGCGCTGGCCGCCAGCACGCTGGCTCGGGTCGCGCTGGCGCCCAGGATCACGTCCTGCGCCGGGTCGGCGCGGACCGACCGGGCAATGGCCAGCAGTTCGTCGCGCGTTTCCGGCAGCGGCGGCAGGTCGCTGTAACGCGGCAGGCTGGCCGTGTCCAGCGTGGCGCTGCGTGCGGTGACGACGCGGCGTGTTCCGCCGCCTGGCGCTGCGGCTGCCGTGCGGTTGTCGAAGCTGGGGTCGCCCCACGCCAGCAGTGCACCGGCGGGCCGGTCGGCCAGGGCCAGGCGCTGGATGGCCAGCCAGGCGCTGGCGCTGGGCACCTGGCTCACTGCCACACGCCGTATCAGCCACGGCTCACCGTCGGCTTGCGTTGGGCCGGTGGGCAGGGCCGAGAAGGGCACGCTGCCCAGCACGCCGCCAGCGGCCAGCACCACATGGCGGGCCTGCTGGATGGACGCTTGCAGCGGCCCCAGCAACTGCGCGCCCAGCCAGCGTGCGGGCTCCACGGCGTAGGGCTTGAGGCGTTCGCCAAAGTCGGTACTGGCGCGGATGGCCGCCACGGCTTGCGCCAGGCTGCCGGGCGCCAGCGGCACAAAGCGGTGCCGCTGCTCGGTCCAGCTGAGCGACCACACGTGCACACCGTCTTCCACCGGCAGCATCAGCACCAGCAGTTCACCCAGGGCCAGGCGGCGCACCACGTCCTCGGGTGACGGTGGGCGCGGGTTCACCAGGGCGGCAAATGCCGGGTAGCTGCTGCGCATGCGGGCGCGCAGGCGCTGGCGTTCGTCCTGCATCACTTGCAGGCGTTCACGTTCGCTGGTGGCCGCGTCACCGCCGCGGCCGGACAGCAGGTCTTCCAGCGTGCGGATGGCCTGCCGCAGGTCCTGGTCCTGGCGCACCAGCTCACGCAGGCCAGTGTCGCCACCGGCCATGCGCATGGCGGCGTCCTGGATGGCGGCCTGCACCTTGGACCCACGCAGCGTGTCGGCCACCTGGAAGGCCAGCTCGAACACACCTTGGCCGGCCTCGCCGCCTTGCTGGGCGCGCAGGAACTGTTCCAGCACGAAGCGCGCGACCTGGGCCTCCAGGCTGCCTTCTAGAAAGGCGTCACCGGCACGCTGGGCTTCCAGCAGCAGGCTGCTGGCTTCGGCCAAGCGCCGCCGGGCCCGCGCACGTGTGTCGGCATCGGTGGCGCCGGCCAGCAGCGCGGCACCATGCAGGCCACGCAGCACGGCGGTCTGCGGGTGGTCTGGCCCCAGCCGGGTCTGCCACGCGCTTGCGGCCGCGGCCAGCTGCGGTGCCAGACTGGCCAGGCGCCCGCCATGTGCAAAAGCCAGCGCCTTGGCGGCCAGGTTGGGCCGCACCTGGGTGCCGGTGTGACGGGCCAGCAGGGTGTCCATGGCGTCATATTCGGCCAGGGCGGCCGGCCAGTCGCGGGCCACCACCAGCGCACGCCGCAAGGACTCACGGGCCTGCAGCGCAGGGGCGGCGACCGGGCTGATGCCCTGGCGCTCCCACATGGCCACGGCCTGCTGCGCCAGTGCCACTGCACGCAGCGGGTCACCGACTTCCTGTGCGGCAGCCGAGGCCACACGCAGGTGGTAGGCCACCGTGGCCGGGCTGGCGCGGTGCTGTTCGATCAGCCGTCCGGCAGCGTCGATGTGCGGCTGGGCCGCGGCATGCCGGCCGGCCACGCGTTCCAGCCGCGCGAAGTCCAACTGCGCGTCGATCTCGGCGCCCATGGACGCCGACACGCTGGGCCCGAAGCGCGCGAGTTCAGTCACCCGGCGTGCTTCGGCCAGTGACTTCTCGCACAGAGGGCGCGCGGCGTCCAGGTTGCGGAATTCGATCGCCATCTGGCACTGCGCGCGGGACAAGACGGCTTGCGCCGTGCGGCGCTGGAAGCCGGTTTCACCGCCGTCGTTGAGCGTGCGGAAGCGCCAGCCGTTGCTGAGCGTGGTGGCCTCGGCGATGAGCTCCCGGCTGCGTTCGTACCGGGCAGCCACGCGGTACTGGATCGCCAGCTGCGCCCGTTGCAGCACTTCGCGTGCGGGCGCTGCGCCGACCGCGATGACCTTTTCGGCCATTGCGAATGCCGCCGCGGTGTCGCCCGATTGCCAGAGCTCGTGCCAGCGCGCTTCCGACACCTCACCCTGGGCCTGCGCCGCGGTGGCCAGCAACGCCAGCAGCGCCACCGCCAGCGCGGGCAGTCGGTTCACGGCACCGCCTGGACGCTCAACAGCGACGCACCAAACGCATCGGAACAGGACGGCGCGCCTGCCTTGCCGCAGCCGGCCGCCGGGGTGCCGTTGGACAGGATCCACTGCAGCCGGGCGCGGCCATCGCCGTCCAGCAGCGTCTTCATGAAGGGGCCGCTCTTTTCCTTGGCCAGGCCCTTCAGGTCACGCGGCGCGTCGGTCACCATGACCAGCAGCGTTTCGAAGCCCGGCGGGCCGCCGGCCACGATCTCCCAGCCTTTGCCCGGCAGCGCCACCCGCTGGCCGGCGCGCACCCGGTTGTCCTGCGCCAGGTCGTTGGGGTACAGCAGGTACATGCTGCTGCCGTCACTGCCGGCCAGGGCCACGTAGAGGTAGCCGTCGCGGCTGGGCGTGACGTCGATCTCCAACAGGTCCTTGCCAATCGTCAGGCGTTCCTTGCGTGTGGTGGCCACCACCCGGCGTTGGCCGTCACGTTGGGCGTGCAGTTCCGCCAGCACCTCGGCGGGTGCGGCCACGCTGGGCGGGGCCGGTGGGGCGGCAGTGGGTGCAGCCTGTGGAGCCGCCGCCACCGGCGCCGGCACGGCCGCCGCGGGTGTGAACGCAGCGCCTATCCACGCCGGCACGAACTTCGGGTTGCCGGCCACCGTCATCTGCTGGCCCAGGATGCCCGGCTGGCCGGCCAGCGCGCTGGTCACCTTGGCCTGCGCGCAGGCGGTCACCTCGTCGGCCGTGACCGCACCGCTGCCGTCCAGGTCCTTGGCTTCGCCCAGCAGGCAATCGCGCCAGGCGGCGGTGGCAAAACCGCCCTGGGTGCTGCTGTCGAAGCTGACCTCGTCAGGCCGGCTGGCGGCCACGTGGACCACGTTTTCCGGCTGCGCCTGCTGCTGCTGCATCACCAGGGCCAGGCTGCGTGTCTTGAAGTTGGTGGGCCGCGAACACTGCTCCGGCGCACCGACGCGGGTGAACTTGGGCGTGACCTGTTCGCCGCTGACGGTGAGGCTGCGTGTGCGGAAGGGTGCACCCGCCACGCCGCCGCTGAAGCAGGCGTCGTAGAAGACCAGCATCTTGTCGGCGCGTTTGGCCAGGGGCGACAGGCGCTGGCCCAGTTCGGCGTTGGTCAGCACCTGGCCGTCGCTGGCCATCAGGCCTTCGGTGCAGCCGTCCTGCTTGATCTTTTCGTCGTACCAGCGCGTGCCGTGGCCGGAGTAGTAGATGAACAGCCGGTCGCCGTCGGCCATGCGCGCGTAGAGGCCTTCGATCTCGCCGCGGATGCGGTCGCCCGTGGCGTCGCGGTCGCGCAGAACGCGGATGTTGGCGTCGGGTATCGCCATGGCCGCGGCCATGCGGCGGGCGCTCTGCATGTCGTGCTTGACGCCCTTGAGCATGGGCACGTCAGGATCTATGTATTCGCTGATGCCGATGATCAGCGCGTGGCGTGTGTTGCGCTGTGCAGCCGGGGCCCCGCTCTGGGCCATGACAGGCCAGGCCAGGCTGGCCGCCAGCACCGCAGCGGCGGCCAGGAAACAGGGCTTGTTCATTCGATGGTCACCACGCGCACACGGCGGTTGTCGGCAGACAGCGGGTCGCGCTGGTTGGCAGGTTCGGTGGAGCCCTTGCCCACGGCACGCAAGCGGCCGGGGTTCACGCCCAGCGCCACCAGGTACAGACGGACTTCATCGGCACGGGCCTGCGACAGGCGCAGATTGGTGGCCGGGTTGCCGCTGGCGTCGGTGTGGCCTTCGATGACAAAACGCTGGCCCTTGAGGTCCGGCGACAGCATGGCGGCCACCAGGTTGCCCAAAACTGGGCCGCTCTCGGGGCGCAGGCGCGCGCTGTTCACTTCAAAGGGGATGGCCAGCGACAGGCTGGGCGGGGGTTCCAGCGGCGACAGCGGGGTGGGTGTCGGCGTCGGCTTGACGGGGGCCGGGACCGCCGCCGGGGCCGACACCACCATGGCTGCGGGCGGCTTGGCCGGGGAGGACAGCAGCACTCCGCCCGGTGCCGGTGTGGGCGCCGGTGCCTGCACGGTCACGGGTACCGGTGCAGGCGCGGCCACAGGGGCCGGCGCGACCGGCGCGATCGGCGCAATAGCCTCCGGTTGCGGCGTCGGCCGCACCTGCAGGTTGCGCTGCCGCGCGGGCTTCAGCGCGTTGATCATGTCGTCGGGCTGCGGCGTGGCGCCGGCTTGCGCGGCGGCGCCGGGCGCCCAGGCGTGCAGCGCGGCGGCCAGGGCCAGCAGGGCGGCCGTTCGGGTCCAGTCAACGGGCATGGCCGCGGCTTTCGTGGCGGATGAGCGCTTCCATGAGCGTGACGTCTCCAGGTTGGTAATCGGTGCTGCCAGCAATGGCCACATGGGCATCGGTCTGGGCCAGGTTCACCAGGGCCCGCGGTGTCACCGTGCCCAGTTTGCCTGCGTCTGTACCCGCATTCATGCCCGCATTCGTGCCCAGCCCCGCCAGCGCCATGGGTGCATTGGTGCAAGCGGGCAGGCGGTCCTTGAATTCAGCCACCCAGGCCTTGTTCGTCGCTTCGGCGGGCAGGCAAGGGTAGAAGTAAAAGCGCAGCCGCTCCATCCCGGGTTGCCCCTGCAGTTGGATGCCTTTGTCACGCGGCAGGCGGTTGAGCTGGTCGACCAGGACCGTGTAAGTGCCCAGG
>JANOAM010000309.1:0-3793 GCA_031411215.1 Betaproteobacteria bacterium | reverse complement strand
GGACAGCCGCCCGGCCCCGGCCGGCGATATGCCCGTGGTGCTGGGCCCGGGCTGGCCCGGCGTGCTGCTGCACGAGGCCGTGGGCCACGGCCTGGAAGGCGACTTCAACCGCAAGGGCAGCAGCACCTTCGCCGGGCGTGTCGGCCAGCGGGTGGCCTCCAAGGGCGTGACGGTGCTGGACGACGGCACGCTGCCGGACCGTCGCGGCAGCCTCAACGTGGACGACGAAGGCCACGCCACGCAGCGCAACGTGCTGATCGAGGACGGCATCCTGCGCGGCTACATGCAGGACAGCCTCAACGCGCGTCTGTCGGGTGTCAATCCCACCGGCAACGGCCGCCGCGAAAGTTACGCCAGCCTGCCCATGCCGCGCATGACCAACACCTACATGCTGGCCGGCAAGCACACGCCGCAAGAGATCATCGCCAGCATGAAACGCGGCATCTACGCCACCAACTTCGGCGGCGGGCAGGTGGACATCACCAGCGGCAAGTTCGTGTTCTCCGCCAGCGAAGCCTTCTGGGTTGAAAACGGCAAGATCCTGTACCCGGTGAAGGGCGCCACGCTGGTCGGCAACGGCCCGGAGGCCATGAACCGCGTCAGCATGATCGGCAACGACCTGCAGCTGGATACCGGCGTGGGCGTCTGCGGCAAGGAAGGCCAGAGCGTGCCCGTGGGCGTGGGCCAGCCGACGCTGCGCATAGACCGCATCACCGTCGGCGGGACTGCGTGACCGTCACGTTCGCCGATATCGAGGCCGCAGCCAAGCGGCTCACTGGCCAGGTGCTGGACACGCCCTGCGTGGAAAGCAAGACCCTGGGCCAGATCATCGGCGCGCAGGTGTTCCTGAAGTTCGAGAACCTGCAGTTCACGGCGTCCTTCAAGGAACGTGGCGCGCTCAACAAGCTGGCGACGCTGATCGAATCCGGCCAGCCCATCAAAGGTGTCATTGCGGCCAGCGCCGGCAACCACGCGCAGGGCGTGGCCCACCATGCGCAGCGCCTGGGCCTGCGCGCGGTGATCGTGATGCCGCAGCACACGCCGATGGTGAAGGTGGAACGCACACGCGGTTTTGGCGCCGAGGTGGTGCTGCATGGCGACGGCTTTGACCAGGCCCGTGACCGTGCGCTGCAGATTGCCGAAGAACAGGGCCTGACCTTCGTGCACCCCTTCGACGATGAGGCGGTGATTGCGGGCCAGGGCACGATAGGCATCGAGATGCTGCGCGCCCAGCCGGACCTGGACACGCTGGTGATAGCGGTCGGCGGCGGTGGGTTGATCAGCGGCATCGCCACGGCCGTGCGCGCACTGAAACCCGGCGTGCAGATCATCGGCGTGCAGACCGCGCGCTTCCCGGCCATGGTCAATGTGGTCAAGGGCACGCAGCACCCGCAGGGCGCCAGCACCATCGCCGAAGGCATTGCCGTGGGCGTGCCGGGGCAGATCACACGTGAACTGGTCAAGCAGCTGGTGGACGACCTGGTGCTGGTGGACGAAGGCGACATCGAACAGGCCATCGTGATGCTGCTGGAGATCGAGAAGACCTTGGTCGAAGGCGCTGGCGCCGCAGGCCTGGCAGCGCTGCTGAAGGACCCGGCCCGCTTCGCCGGCAAAAAGGTCGGCCTGGTGCTGTGCGGCGGCAACATCGACCCGCTGCTGCTGTCCAGCATCATCGAACGCGGCATGGTGCGTGCGGGGCGCCTGGCCCGCATCCGCGTGGCCGCGCGCGACACCCCCGGCGTGCTGGCGCGCATCACCGGCATCGTGGCCGAAGCAGGCGCCAACATCGACGAGGTCCACCACCAGCGCGCCTTCTCCACGCTCAGCGTGCAGAGTGTGGAGGTGGAACTGGTGCTGCAGACGCGCAACCGCGCGCATGTGCAGGACGTGGTGGCGCGGCTGGCGGCGGCCGGCTTCGAGGCCGTGCCCGCCTGAGTCACAGCCCGTTCGCCAACTGGCCCGCTTTGCCCCCTCTGTTCAGGATGATGCCGGCCGCCCGGTTGCGCAGAATGGCTCCCAAGACCAATATCCTGGGAGTTTCTTCGTGCGCATCTACACCGCCTTTGTCGCCTTGTCGGCCCTGTCAGCCGCTGCCCTGAGCACCCACGCACACGCCGGCGAGCTCTACATGAACCTGGGCATCCCGGGTGTGATGCTGGGCTACTCGCAGCCCGTGGGCCCGCTGTTCGGCGTGCGTGCGGACTACGCCACCGTCGGCACCCGCAAGGACCGCCGCACCGAAGACGGCATAGCCTACGATAGCACGCTCAAGCTCAACCGCGCCGCGCTGCTGGCCGACTGGTTCCCCTTTGCGGGCAGCTTCCGCCTGAGCACCGGCCTCACCGCCAACCAGTACAAGCTGGACATGCTGGCTACGGGTGCGGGCGGCTCCATCACCATCGGCAACAACACCTACACCACCAGCGCGCAGGACCAGTTCCGCGTGCAGGTGAAGTTCCCGTCCAGCACGCCCTACCTGGGCTTTGGCTGGGGCCACGGCAACGGCAGCGGACTGCGTTTTGCCTTCGACATCGGCGCCAAGATCGGCAAGGCCACGGTGGACTATTCGCTCAGCGGACCGCTGGCGCAGCGTGTCTCGCAGGCTGACATCGACATCGAACTGCAGCAGTTGCGTGACGGCGTCGGCAAGGTCCGCGCCATTCCGCAGATCACGTTGGGCCTGGGCTACAGCTTCTGATCGAGCCGGCGGCCCGTCGAAAGCCCCGTGCTACATTCGCGCCCATGCGTCCCGCAACGTCTTACTTTACGTATTTTTGGTTCTCGCACCGCTTGGCGGCTGGAGAGGCAAACGCGTAACTGAAGACGACGCACCGCACCCCCAGAGACCGCCGGCAACCCCGGCGGTTTTTTGTTGCCGGACGCACCGCAGAAGGAACCCCATGAGCCCCAAGCCCACCCACGCTACCGACGACCGCCTGGCCTTGTCCGAAAAGACCAGCCAGACCGACGACCAGCGCATCAAGGACGTCACGCCGCTGCCGCCGCCGGAACACCTGATCCGCTTCTTCCCCATCGCCGGCACGCCGCTGGAAGGGTTGATCAAGGACACGCGCCATTCGATCCGCCAGATCATGTCCGGTGACGATGACCGGCTGCTGGTGATCATCGGCCCCTGCAGCATCCACGACCCGGCCGCGGCCATCGACTACGCGCGCAAGCTGAAAGCCCTGCGCGACAAGTACCAGGGTGAACTGGAAGTGGTGATGCGTGTGTACTTCGAAAAGCCACGCACCACGGTCGGCTGGAAGGGCCTGATCAACGACCCGTATCTCGACGAGAGCTACCGCATCCACGAAGGCCTGCGCATCGCGCGGCAGCTGCTGGTGGACATCAACCGGCTGGGCGTGCCGGCGGGCAGCGAGTTCCTGGACGTGATCAGCCCGCAGTACATCGGCGACCTCATCGCCTGGGGCGCGATCGGTGCGCGCACCACGGAGTCTCAGGTCCATCGCGAACTGGCCAGTGGGCTGAGCGCGCCGGTGGGCTTCAAGAACGGCACCGACGGCAATCTCAAGATCGCCATCGACGCCATCCAGGCCGCCAGCAAGCCGCACCACTTCTTGTCCGTGCACAAGAACGGCCAGGTGGCCATCGTCGAGACCAAGGGCAACAAGGATTGCCACGTCATCCTGCGCGGCGGCAAGGCGCCCAACTACGACGCCGAGAGCGTGGCCGCGGCCTGCCAGGAAATCGAAGCCGCCAAGCTGCCCTGTCGCCTGATGGTGGACGCCAGCCACGCCAACAGCAGCAAGCAGCACCTGCGCCAGATCAA
>JANOAM010000308.1:0-4924 GCA_031411215.1 Betaproteobacteria bacterium | reverse complement strand
GTGCAAGGTCTCCAGAAGGTCGAAATCGCCGTCGTCGCCAGGGCCTTCGAACTCTGACATGTTCTGGACGACTGCGCTGCGCACCTTCTCGCGCCGGAAGTGGTCCATCGTGGCGTTCGACAGGATTCGCTGGAAGACCAGCGGCAGTTCTGCGGCGGGGCGGTCAGCGTACTTCTCGGCCAGGCGGATCATCGCGTCCTGCACGATGTCGAGCGCGGCGTCGTCACTGCGCACCGCGTACACCGTGCGCTTGAAGGCGCGCTTCTCGACGCTCTTGAGAAAGTCTGTGAGTTCTTTGTCGGTGGCCAACGCGAAGAGGGGTGCGGCAAAGCCCGGTTTGGGCGCGCGGGATTATGTCATCGCACCTCTTGCGTGCGGCCAGAGCCCGGGGATGGTGAAAGTCCGAGGCATAATATGCTGCTTCGCACAACGTTCTTTTCAGGTCAGTGCCCGGCCGTCCGACCTGGACGGCGGTGTCCCAGACCGCGCAGGTGCCGAATCCGCCTCACAAGGGCGAGCAGGAGGCGCACCGATGGATTTTCGTTAGAGAAAACCTCAGAGGTTCAACATGGATATGTCTGCCGCGGAAGTCAAGCGTGCCGCCGTCATTGATGGCAAAGCACAGCCTTCTTCTCCCTCCCAAACTGCAACGGACCCCAACGGGTCTGAAATTCTCGTCCGCTGCCTGCAGGCCGAAGGGGTCAAGTACCTCTGGGGTTATCCAGGCGGAGCCGTCCTGTACATCTACGACGCGCTCTACAAGCAGGACTCCATTCACCACGTGCTGGTGCGCCATGAGCAGGCCGCTGTCCATGCCGCTGACGGCTATGCCCGTGCCACGGGTGACGTTGGCGTAGCGCTGGTCACGTCCGGTCCCGGTGTGACGAATGCCGTCACCGGCATCGCCACGGCGTACATGGATTCGATCCCCATGGTGATCATCACCGGGCAGGTGCCCACGCCCGCCATCGGGCTGGACGCTTTCCAGGAATGCGACACCGTGGGCATCACGCGCCCCATCGTCAAGCACAACTTCTTGGTCAAGGACGTGCGCGACTTGGCGGTGACGCTGAAGAAGGCCTTCCACATCGCCCGCACCGGGCGTCCTGGCCCCGTGGTGGTGGACATCCCCAAGGACGTGTCGCTCAAGACCACGCCTTTCCACTACCCGGACACGGTGGAGAGGCGCTCGTACAACCCGGTGACAAAGGGCCATGGCGGGCAGATCCGCAAGGCCGTGCAGTTGCTGCTGCAGGCCAAGCGGCCCTATATCTACACCGGTGGCGGCGTCATCCTGGGCAATGCCTCGGCCGAACTGCGCCAGCTGACGGACCTGTTGGGCTACCCGGTCACCAACACGCTGATGGGCTTGGGCGCCACTGCGCACAGCGACCCCAAGTTCCTGGGCATGCTGGGCATGCACGGCACCTACGAAGCCAACATGACCATGCAGCACTGCGACGTGCTGCTGGCCGTGGGCGCGCGCTTTGACGACCGCGTCATCGGCAACCCCAAGCACTTCGCGTCGGTGGAACGCAAGATCATCCACGTCGACATCGACCCTTCGTCGATCTCCAAGCGCGTGAAGGTCGATGTGCCCATCGTCGGCGACGTCAAGGAAGTGCTGATCGAGCTGATCGCGCAGATCAAGGAAGCGCAAGCCAAGCCGGATTCGGCGGCGCTGTCTTCTTGGTGGAGCCAGATCAACGACTGGCGCAAGCGCGAGTGCCTGGCGTACAAGGGCAGCGACAGCGTCATCAAGCCGCAGATGGTGGTCGACAAGCTCTGGCAACTGACCAAGGACCGCGACGCCTACATCACGTCGGACGTGGGCCAGCACCAGATGTGGGCGGCGCAGTACTACCGCTTCGAGGAGCCGCGGCGGTGGATCAACTCCGGTGGCCTGGGCACCATGGGTGTGGGCCTGCCGTATGCCATGGGCATCAAGCTGGCCAAGCCGGACTCAGACGTGTTCTGTGTCACCGGCGAAGGCAGCATCCAGATGTGCATCCAGGAGCTGTCCACCTGCTTGCAGTACAAGACGCCAGTCAAGATCGTGTCGCTCAATAACCGCTACCTGGGCATGGTGCGCCAGTGGCAGCAGCTGGACTACGGTGGCCGCTACTCGCACAGCTACATGGACGCGCTGCCGGACTTCGTGAAGCTGGCCGAGGCCTATGGCCATGTCGGCTTGCTGGTCGAGAAGCCGCAGGATGTGGAACCTGCACTCCGCGAGGCCATCCGCCTCAAGGACCGCACGGTGTTCCTCGACATCCGCACCGACCCCACCGAAAACGTCTGGCCGATGGTGAAGGCCGGGCAGGGCATCACCGAGATGCTGCTCGGTTCCGAAGACCTGTAAGCGCGCCTCTTTCAAAACCCACGCCGCGTGGCCAAGGGCCCAGGGTTACCGCCCTGACGTCTGAAGAGCGCGCGGCCAGGACCACTTCCCCATGAAACACATCATTGCGGTGCTGCTCGAGAACGAGCCCGGCGCCCTGTCACGTGTCGTTGCGTTGTTCTCGGCGCGCGGCTACAACATCGAAAGCCTCACGGTCGCTCCGACCGAAGACCCATCACTGTCCCGCATGACCATCGTCACCACGGGCAGTGACGAGGTCATCGAGCAGATCACCAAGCACCTGAACCGCCTCATCGAGGTGGTCAAGGTGGTGGACCTGACCGAAGGCAGCTTCACGGAACGCGAGCTGATGCTCATCAAGGTGCGAGCCGTGGGCAAAGAACGCGAGGAGATGAAGCGCATGGCCGACATCTTCCGCGGCCGCATCATCGATGTCACCGAAAAGAGCTACACGATCGAGCTGACGGGGGATACCACGAAGCTTGACGCGTTCCTCGTCGCGATCGACCGCGCGGCGATCCTGGAAACCGTGCGCACCGGTGCCAGCGGCATCGGTCGCGGTGAGCGCATCCTGCGCGTTTGAACAGATTTACACGGAGAGAAGCATGAAGGTTTACTACGACAAGGACGCTGACCTGAGCCTGATCAAGGGCAAGAACGTCACCATCATCGGCTATGGCTCGCAAGGCCATGCGCACGCCCAGAACCTGAACGACAGCGGCGTGAAGGTCACCGTCGGTTTGCGCAAGAGTGGCGCCAGTTGGACCAAGGTCGAAAAGGCCGGCCTGAAGGTCGCCGAGGTGGCCGACGCGGTGAAGGAAGCCGACGTCGTCATGATCCTGCTGCCGGACGAGCAGATCGGCGCCGTCTACAAGAACGACGTCGAGCCCCACATCCGCAAGGGCGCGTCGCTGGCCTTTGCTCACGGCTTCAACGTGCACTACGGCCAGGTCGTGCCGCGTGACGATCTGGACGTGTGGATGGTCGCACCCAAGGCCCCCGGCCACACGGTGCGCAACACCTACACACAAGGTGGCGGCGTGCCGCACCTGATCGCCGTGCATGCCGACAAGAGCGGCAAGGCCCGCGACATGGCGCTGAGCTACGCCGCGGCCAACGGCGGTGGCAAGGCCGGCATCATCGAGACCAACTTTCGCGAAGAAACCGAAACCGACCTGTTCGGCGAACAGGCCGTGCTGTGCGGCGGCACCGTGGAGCTGATCAAGGCCGGCTACGAAACGCTGGTGGAAGCCGGCTACGCGCCCGAGATGGCCTACTTCGAGTGCCTGCACGAGCTGAAGCTGATCGTTGACCTGATCTATGAAGGCGGCATCGCCAACATGAACTACTCGATCAGCAACAACGCTGAATACGGTGAATACGTCACCGGCCCCAAGATCGTCACCGACGACACCAAGGCCGCGATGAAGCAGGTGCTGAAGGACATCCAGACCGGCGAATACGCCAAGAGCTTCATCCTGGAAAACCGCGCCGGCGCGCCCACGTTGTTGAGCCGTCGCCGCTTGACCAGCGAGCACAGCATCGAGGTCGTCGGCGAAAAGCTGCGTGCCATGATGCCGTGGATCAAGGCCAACAAGCTGGTCGACCGCAGTCGCAACTGATGGCGCCTGCCTGGGGCCAGTTGGCGGTTGGCGCGATATCCTCCGCGCCATGATCGAAGACTCCCGGTCCCTGGACGACGAAACCAGCACGCCCGCGCCGCTGCGCCCACGGCGGCGCGGCATCTACGTGCTACCCAATGCCATCACGCTGGCGGCGCTGTTTTCTGGCTTCTACGGCATCGTGATGGCGATGAACGGCCGCTTCGAGGTGGCCTGCATCGCCATCTTCTGCGCCGCTGTGCTGGACAGCCTGGACGGCCGCGTCGCACGCATGACCAATGCGCAGAGCGCTTTCGGCGAGCAGATGGACAGCCTGTCCGACATGGTGAGCTTCGGCGCCGCACCCGCCCTCATCGTTTACATCTGGGGGCTGAAGGATCTGGGCAAGGCGGGATGGATTCCGGCCTTTGTCTACATCGCGGGCGCCGCGCTGCGGTTGGCGCGCTTCAACGTCAATATCGGCGTCGTCGACAAGCGCTTCTTCCAGGGCCTGCCCAGCCCGGCTGCGGCGGCCATCGTGATCGGTCTGATCTGGGTGATGGACGACGCCGGCTTCAAGGGCGCCTCCCGCATCGACTGGCTGGCGTGGACGGCTTTCGGGGTGACGCTGTTTGCGGGCCTGTCGATGGTCACCAACGCGCCGTTCTACAGCTTCAAGGTGGTGGGCGGCAAACGTACGGTGCCCTTCATTGTGATGGTGGCCATCGCGCTGGGCATTGCGCTGGTGGCATTGGACCCGCCACGTGTGCTGTTCGCCATCTTCTGCTGCTACGGCTTGTCGGGTTACGCGGTCTACGCCTGGCGGCGCTTCAAGGGCAAGCAGACCAGTGTCATCGCCATTTCCACCGACGAACCCGAAGAAAAGGGCCTTCATCCCTGAACCGTTCAACAGACGGGGCATGCTAGACTTTCAGCCATGAAGTCATCTGTTCGCGCTCTG
>JANOAM010000307.1:0-2591 GCA_031411215.1 Betaproteobacteria bacterium | reverse complement strand
CTTCAGGCACGCCTTCACGCAGCCGGATGACCGGCCGGCCGTCGGTGCCGATCACCGGGTCGCCCAGCAGCAGTTCCTCGTAGGACACCAGCCGGCCCGTGCCCGCCACCGTAGCGCGCAGGTCCAGCTTCACGGCGTCGGCGTGGCAGGTGGTGCAGGTCATGCTGCCGCCGGTGCCACGCACGCGGGTCCAGATCGGCGCGATGTGCTCCGGGTAGTTGATGACGCCGTTGCTGGGTGCAGGTGTGCTCAGGTCGTCGGCCGGATCGGCATTGCCGGTGTACATCAACGCGATGCTGCTGCGCGCCGTGACGCCGCTGCGGGTGGTGTCAGCCCAGTAGTCGCTGTAGACCGGGTTGCGGGCCAGCGTCAGCGAAGCCGGGTCCAGCCGCGTGCGCAGTGACGCCAGCGTCTCGCCGCTCTGGTGCTGCGCCGACAGTGCACTCTTGATGGCCGCCGGCATGGCGTTGACCGTGGCACCCGCATTCAGTGCCGCGCCGCGGCGCGGGCTGTGGCAGCCGTCGCAGGTGCGGCGTTCACCCGGGCGCACCTGGATCCAGTTGGTGTGGGTCTGGAAGGAACGGCCTTCGGCGTCCACCACGCTCAGCGCCAGCGGCACATCGGCCGGCACCTGCAGCTTGAAGGAACCGTCAGGCTCGATGGGCGCGTAGCCCAGGATCTGCATCTGCTCGAATTCAGTCTCGCCGATCGCGGTGCGCATGCCGGTGGCGCCACTGGGCGGCGGCACACCACGCATGGCTCGCACGAAGCGCACCGGCGCGCAGTTGTAGGCCGGGTCGGCCGGGTCCTTCATGCGTGCCAGGTCGGCCACCGAAGTCCGTGTGTCCGTGGCTTCGGTGGGTGAGCGTTGCGGGATGGCGGTCCTGCAGCCGGCCGCCAGGTCAGACGCCGTCAGCATCTGCGACGCCATGCGGTTCAAGCCGTCGGTGTCGTAGACGCTGCGCACTTCAATCAGCGCCAGGTTCTGCGCAGCCAGGGCCGGGTCCACGGTGGTGGGCTCCACGACATTGGGTTCAGTGCGTGCCGTCAGCGCGATGGGGTCGGTGTACATGAAGCCGGGCGGCGGCGCGGCCACGATCAACCAGGTCTGGTTGGATGGGTCGAACATGTAGATGGCGTAGGCGCTGGGCGCGTTGTCCTGCACTGCGGCAGACGCGCGCTGGGCGCGTGTCATGGTGCCGTCCCCCAAGGTGGCCAGTTCGGCTTCGGTCAAGGTGACGCACGAGACGACCACGCCGTTGCGGGTCACCTCGCAGGGGCGCCAGGCCAGCAGCACACGTTCACTGCCGTCCCACAGCGGGTAAGGCGTGGTGACACGGCCGTAGGTGGACAGGCCCATGCCGTCAGACAGCGTGCGCGCGGTGGCTTCGGCCTGGCCGCCCTGTGCGGGCACGGTGTTGTTGGCGGGCGTGTTCTGCTCGCTGTAGCGCACCGCGTCCATCATCTGCAACGAACCGCCTTCCTGCGTGCGCGACAGCGGCATCAGGTCGGA
The DNA here is from genome assembly GCA_031411215.1 of Betaproteobacteria bacterium. Taxonomy (GTDB): domain Bacteria; phylum Pseudomonadota; class Gammaproteobacteria; order Burkholderiales; family Burkholderiaceae_C; genus Rubrivivax. Next base: position 1,078 of record JANOAM010000307.1, on the reverse strand, counting down.
CATGATCTGCCCGTTGTAGCGGCCGCGCGGGTCCATGTCGCGCGGATGCAGGTAGCTGTTGCCGGGGCTGTGCGCGCCGTACAGCACGAACATGTCGGTGCCGTCCGGCTTGCTGCGGAAGACGGCGAAGCGGTTGCGGTCGGCCACGTGTTCCCAGCGCGAGAACATGATGTCGCCGTTGGGGCGGATCACCGGGTTGCGTTCGTGGCTCTGGTTGAAGCTGATCTGCTGGATGTTGCTGCCGTCGCTGGCCATGCTGTGCAGGTTCAGCACCCGTTCGCGTTCGTATTCGTCGGTCGCGAAGTAGGCCCGGCCCAGCGCCTGGTTCAGGCTGCTCTTGGCCTGGCGGTTGCTGGAAAAGATGATGCCGCGGTTGGCCGGCAGGTAGACCGGGTCCACGTCGTCGGACGCGCTGCTGGACGTGACGCGCCGGAACGTGCCGCCGGTGAGGCCGCCCACCGTCATGTCGTATTCCCAGATGTTCCAGCGGCCCGTGCAGGCCGCCGCACCGTTCAGCGTCGACGTGTTGCTGGTGGGGCACTTCATGGCGAAGACGATCTTCTTGCCGTCGTAGCTGACCTCGGGGTCGGACGCGTCGCCGTTGCCCTGGGTGAAGCGTGCGGTGAGGTTGGTCTCGGTCGCGCTGGGGCTGGACTTGTCGCGCACCATCAGGTCGCCGCCGGCGGCGCTGTTGGTGCCGTCGGTCGGGTTCATGGTGACCCCCGTGCTGCGCTTCACATAGGCGATGGGGATGTCGCCATTGACGGTGACCGTGTCACCGCTGCTGGTGCTGCCACCGTTGCAGCCGGCCACCAGGGCCAACGCGGCCAGCCAGACGATGGAGAGGGCTTTGTTCATGGTCATCTCCCAGGAGGTCATTGGGTGCCGGCGTCGCCAGCTTCTGTTTCTTGAGGCAAGCTGTGCAGGAAACCAGCACTGGCATGCAGACGGCCTTGGGCGTCCACCACCACGGCATCAGTGCCGGGCAGGGTCTCGACCAGCGCCAGTCCGCGCTGCACACCCATCACGAACACGGCCTTGGACAGCGCTTCGCAGGTCAGGCCGTCGGCGCTGAGGA
>JANOAM010000306.1:0-6088 GCA_031411215.1 Betaproteobacteria bacterium | reverse complement strand
CGCCATGGGCCCGGGCAGCCACGTGCTGGCGGTGTGCCAGCCCTGCGTGGCGGCGCTGGCCGCCGTGTCGCTGATGTCGGAAGACGGCCACCCCGCCACACCCGCCAGCCTGACGCTGATGGCCGGGCCCATTGACTGCCGTGTCAGCCCCACGGCGGTGAACGAGCTCGCCATCACCAAGCCCATTGAGTGGTTCGAAAGCAAGCTGATCAGCCGCGTGCCCCTGCAGCACGTCGGGCGCGGACGGCGTGTCTACCCGGGCTTTGTGCAGCTGTCGGCTTTCATGAGCATGAACCGCGAACGCCACGCCAACGCCTTCAAGGACTACTTCCAGCACCTGGCCGACGGTGAGTTCGACAAGGCCGAAGCCACACGCAACTTCTACGAGGAATACATGGCGGTGGCCGACCTGTCTGCCGACTTCTACCTGGAGACCGTGCGCCTGGTGTTCCAGGAGTACGCGCTGCCCAAGGGTGAACTGATGTTCCGCGGCCGGCGTGTCGACCCGTCCGCTATCCGTCGCACGGCCTTGTTGACCGTGGAAGGCGAACGTGACGACATCTGCGCCGTCGGCCAGACGCTGGCGGCGCAAGACCTGGCCACCAACCTGCGCCCCTACATGCGCACGCACTACGTGCAGCCCAACGTGGGCCACTACGGCGTCTTCAGCGGCAAGCGCTGGCAGAACCACATCTACCCGCTGGTGCGGGATGTGATCCACGTGAGTCAGTGAGCTTGTTGCTCAGCCGCTGGCGGCAGGCGTGGGCGCTGCGTTTGCGTTTGCGTCTACGTCTGCGCTTGCGTTGACCAACGGCGCATCGTCCTGGCCGAACTCGGTGCGGAAGTTGCCGGCCTGCAGGCCCTGCTGCTGCAGCCAGCGCACCATCACCGCTTCATAGCCGTGCGTCACGATGACGCGGCTGGCACCCGTGGCCGCGATAGCGCGCTGCAGGCCCGGCCAGTCGGCGTGATCGCTCAGCACAAAACCGCGGTCCACACCCTGGCGGCGGCGTGCGCCACGCAACTGCATCCAGCCACTGGCGAACGCGTCGCCGTGTTCGCCCAGCTTGTTCGTCCAGGCACTGCCATGCACGGCCGGCGGTGCGATGACCAGTGCGCGGCGCAGTGCGTCCGTGTCCAGGTCTTCCAGCCGCAGTGTGGGCGGAAGTGCAACACCGGCGTCACGATAGGCCTCGTTCAAAGGCGCCACGGCGCCATGCACGGCGATAGGACCGATGCCCGGGTCCACACCCGCCAGCAGGCGCTGCGCCTTGCCGAAGCTGTAGCCCATCAACAGGCTGGCACGGCCTTCTGCAGCGTTGCCCTGCCACCAGGCGTTGATGGCCGCCATCACCTCGGCCTGCGGACGCCAGCGGTAGATGGGCAGGCCGAAGGTGCTTTCGGTGATGAAGCAATCGCAACGCACCGGCTCGAAGGCTTCGCAGGTGCTGTTGCTGTCGTCGGTGTGCCCGCTGATGAAGTAGTCGCCTGAGGCCACCCAGACCTGGCCCCGGTGTTCGACACGCACCTGGGCCGAACCCAGCACATGGCCTGCAGGGTGCAGACTCACGGACACCCCACCCAGCTGCACCACCTCGCCATAAGCCAGGCCTTGCAACGTGATGGCGCCCAGACGCGCGCGCAGCACCCCTTCGCTGATGGCGGTGGCCAGGTAGGCGCCATGGCCGCGCCTCGCGTGATCAGCGTGGGCGTGCGTGACGATGGCGCGTGCCACCGGCCGCCAAGGGTCGATGTGGAAGTCACCCGCAGGGCAGTACAGCCCTTCGGGCCGCAGCACGATCAGGTCATCGTCCAGGCTCACCTGGGCGCCAGGAACGTGCTGTGCAAGTCCAGCGTGGAACGCCGGCCCACGCTGCCGCGGTGCGCCAGCAACCAGCGCTCGGCCGCCGCACGGCCCAGGGCGTGCAGCGCTTCGAGAAAACTGCGGTCGGTGTTGAGCTTGCTGGACGCGTTCAGCGGTGCCAGGCCGGCTTCGTCGGCCACCATGTGCAGGCGCAGGTTCTTGTAATGGCCCGGGAGCATGTGGCCTTCGGCGATCAGCTTTTGCACAAAGGCGATGGCGCGCACCTCACTCACCAGGCCCGCGTTGAAGGTGATCTCGTTGACGCGGTCGGCAATCTCGTCGGGTGTGTTGGGTGTGTCGGGCCGGTACAGCGGGTTGATCTGCACCAGCAGCACGTCCAGCGCAGCCGTGTTGTAGATGAGCGGCCAGAGTGCCGGGTTGCCGCTGTAGCCGCCGTCCCACATCGGTTCTCCGGCGATCTCCACGGCACGGAACAGCTGGGGCAGGCAGGCTGATGCCAGCAGCGCGTCGATGCTGAGGTCGTGCGCGTCAAACACACGCGGCTGGCCGGTGCGCACCAGCGTGGCGGTGATGAAGAGTTTCAGCTCGCCGCTGGTCAGCACCTCGGGCCGCACATGGCGTTCCACCACCGCGCGCAGCGCGTTGCTGCCCCCGGGGTTGAACTGGTAGGGGCTGAACCAACGTGTGAACTGCTGGCTCCAGGCGTAGAAGGGGTTCTTGTCCAGGTTGTAGGCGCCGATGCCAGGCCACGGTGGGCCGGACGCGCCGAAGCACCCGCCCATCGGCGACTGCTGCGCCGAAACGTCCATCCAGAAAGCGCGCAAGGCCGCCTGTGCGCCAGCCCGGCCGCCTTCTGCCCAGCCCGTGGCCAGCACGGCGGCGTTCAGCGCGCCGGCGCTGGTGCCGCTGACGCCGTCGATGTGCAGCGTGTCGTCTTCCAGAAGCCGGTCCAGCACACCCCAGGTGAAGGCGCCGTGGGAACCGCCGCCTTGCAGGGCGAGGTCGATGGAAATGGTGCGGGCGGTCTTTCGGTTGCTCGTCGTTCGCTTGGTCCGAGCCATCAATACCTTCCCGTGATGCCGGCGATCTTGAGGTACAGGTTGGCGGCCCAGGCGATCACCACACGCCGCATCCAGCCCCGCAGGCCCGGGCCCTGCGCCGGCCCGGCGACCTCGCGCGACACCGCAAAGGCTTCTTCGAAGCGTTGTGACAGTGCCTCCGCAAAACCCGCGTCGCGCACCACCACGTTGGCTTCCAGATTCAGCAGCAGGCTGAGCGGGTCGATGTTGCTGCTGCCCACGGTGGCCCAGTGGCCGTCCACCACGGCCACCTTGGCGTGCAGGAAGGCGGGCGTGTATTCGTAGATGCGGATGCCGGTGCTGCGCATCTCGTCGTACAGCGCGCGTGCGGCCAGCGCAGCGATGCGGTAGTCCACCTTGCCCTGCAGCAGCAGCCGCACGCGCACGCCGCGGCGTGCGGCGCGGCGCAGCGCATTGCGAAAGCCGTGGCCGGGGTAGAAGTAGGGCACGGCGATGTCCAGTTGCTGGCGTGCACCGCGGATGGCGTCGATGTAGCTGCGTTCGATGGCGCGGCGTTGGCGCAGGTTGTCGCGCACCAGGAAAGCGGCGCGCACCGGTTGGCGGTCGTCCGCGGCGGGGTTGCGTCGGCGCACCCGCAGTTCGCGCAGCAGGTCCATGGCTTCGCGCACGGGCTGCGCGCTGCGCGCGAGCTCGCGCACCTCCTGACGCCAGCCGCGCGCCAGGTGCGCCCGCGCCCACATCGCACGTGCCGCGGCTGCCACCGACTCGGCCAACGGGCCCTGGATGCAGACCGCAAAGTCCAGGCGAGGCGCGTCGCTCCAGCCGTGGTTCATGTCGTTGCGGTCGTCTATCAGGTTGATGCCACCCACAAAGGCCACCTGGGTGTCACACACACACAGCTTCTGGTGCAGGCGGCGCAGCTGCCCGGGCTGCAGCCACGAATACCAGCGGTCCAGCGGCCGGAAGACTTCCATCTGCACGGCGCTGCCGGCAAACAGCGCACGCACCGCAGACATGGACCTGATGGAGCCGAAGCCGTCCACCACCAGGTGCACGGCCACGCCGCGTGCGGCCGCCTCCTTGAGCGCGTCGGCCACGCGTCGCGCCGCCGGGTCGTCATGGAAGATGTAGGTGGCCAGCCAGACGTCATGCTGCGCAGCGGCGATGGCCTCGCACATGCGCGGAAAGAGCGCGTCACCCCCCTGCAGCAGTTCCACCTGGTTGCCACCGACGTAGCGCGGCGGCGGCACACGCGCCCAACGCTGCAGGGTGTCCTTCAGCGGCGCATTCATGCCGCTAGGTGGGTTCCAGTTCCGCCAACAACGGCAGATGGTCAGACATGCGTGCCCAGGTCATGCCACGCGGCACCATGGTCATGCGGCAGCGCAGGCCGCGCAGATAGAAACGGTCCAGCGCAAACACGGGCGCGATGCTGGGGAAGGTGGCGGTGTCCATGCGTGTTTCGCCAGGGCCGACCGCACGGGTCAGGCCTTGTCCCCGCAAGGGCTCGTCCAGCCGCTCGGCCCAGTCGTTGAAGTCCCCCGCCACCACCAGCGGCTCGTGAGCCGGCACCTCGGACGCGATGTACTCGGCCAGCCGCTCCACCTGGCGCACACGGCTGCGGTGCACCAGGCCGAAGTGCACGACGATGGCATGCACCTGCGTGCCGTTCCAGACCACGGGCACGTGCAGCAGGCCACGCTGTTCAAAGCGGTGGTCGCTGACGTCGTGGTGGCCCACGTCGCCGATGGGCCAGCGTGACAGCAGCGCATTGCCGTGTTCGCCATGGCGTGTCACGGCATTCGTGCGGTAGGCCACTTCGTAGCCCTCGGGCGCCAGGAAGTCGGCCTGGCCCTGCTTGGGCCAGCCCCAGTGCGTACGGTCGAAGTGCCGTGCTTCCCGCGTGTGGAAGAGGCGCACCTCCTGCAGGAACACCAGGTCGGCGTCAAAGGCCTCCACGGCCAGGCCCAGGTTGTGGATCTCCAGCCGCTTGCGCGGGCCCAGCCCGCGCACGCCCTTGTGGATGTTGTAGGTGGCCACGCGCAGCGAACCCATGCCGGTGTAGGGCGGCATGAGCGATGACTGGAGCGTCTTCATGCCGCCGATGATGCCTTGTGCGGGGCTTTGGGCAGGAACCTCGGCAGTTGCAGGATGGCTTCGGCGTTGCTGGGCGAGAAACAACGGTCGGCCGCTTCTCGCCAGGGCAGCCAGACCAACGCGGTGTGTTCGCGCGGGCTCAGGGTCACGGGTACACGGCCCGGCACGGTCAGGCCGAACACATGCTCGGTGTTGTGCGTGACGCCCGGCGCGTAGCGGTGGCGCCAGACGGGGTAGATCTCGTAGACGTTCTCCAGCGCCCAGTCATGCAGCACGCCTTCGGCTATGCCGGTCTCTTCGGCCACCTCACGGCGCGCGGTGACGTCCAGCGGTTCGTCTTCCGCGTCCAGCGATCCGGTGACACTCTGCCAGTAGCCGGCTTTGTCGGCACGTTCAATCAACAGCACGTCCAGCGCCGGGGTGTGCACCACCACCAGCACCGAACGCGGGATCTTGAACGGCTGCGTATCGAATGAATGCGAGGCCATTTCAGCAGTCCAGCACGTTGCGCGTCACCCGCGACGCACGAAGGACCACCGGACTGTCGTTTAGCAGCTCGCGGCCCGTCGCGGACGTTCGCTCTGTTGTGGCGGTCGCGTGCGATTGGGGTGGCCTGTTGCGCTCATGTCCCCCGCCACAGTCTGCTGCGCAGCCTGTGGCTCCTCCTTTACTTCGCTCCACAGACCACCCCAATCGCCCGCTCAAGCACCGGCGATGGCGCGCCACATGTTGGCGCGCTGCAATGGTGGTTGGACGAGGGCAATGGGTACCGGGCGCAGCGAAGTAAAGGAGGAGCCGCAGGCTGCGCAGCAGACTGTGGCGGGGGACATGAGCGGAGCCCGGTACCCGTTGGCCTTGTCCCGCCACAGAACGTAGAGCGAATGATTGCATCGGGCCGCAAGCAGCCCTTCGCCCCGTTGAGTGCGACGGCTTCACGTCTTTAGCTCTTGGGGAAAGTACTTGACGACGCAGTCCACCGGGTTAGGTGCGGCCTGGCCTAACCCGCAAATGGAGGCGTCTCGCATCACGGTGGACAGGTCGGCCAGCAGTTCCAGGTCCCACACGGGCTGCTCGATCAGAGCCGAGGCCTTGGCGGTGCCGTTGCGGCAGGGGGTGCACTGGCCGC
>JANOAM010000305.1:0-5779 GCA_031411215.1 Betaproteobacteria bacterium | reverse complement strand
GCTGGTGCCGATGCCTTCGATCTGCGCGCCCAGCATCACCATGAACTGGCAGAACTCCTGCACGTGCGGCTCGCTGGCGGCGTTCATCAAGGTGCTGGTGCCGGTGGCCAACGCGGCGCAGAGCACGAAGTTTTCCGTCGTGGTGACGCTGGCGTAGTCCAGCCAGTGGTGGTTGGACTTGAGGCCACTGTCCACACGCATCAGCAGCGCGTCGCGGCGGCGTTCCACCGTGGCGCCGAAACGTTCCATCACCTCCACATGCGGGTCGATCTCACGCACGCCCAGGGTGCAGCCCTGCACGTCGTTTTCAATGCGCGCCACGCCAAAGCGCGCCAGCAGGCCGGGCACCAGCATGATGCTGCTGCGCATTTCTTCCGGCAGATGGTGGGTGGCCGGGTCAAAGGCCGTGTGCAGGTGCTGCACGTCCAGGATGCCGGCCGCGTAGTCCACGCTGACGGCACTGCCCAGGGTGCGGAAGATCTCCAGGATCTTGCGCACATCGGTGATCTCGGGGATGCCGACCAGGCGCACCGGCTCGCGTGTCAGCAGCGTGGCGCACAGGATGGGCAGCACGGCGTTCTTGTTCGCCGAAGGCACGATGCGGCCGGTGAGCGGCTTGCCGCCGTGGACGATGAGGTTGGCCATGAAGGAGGGCTAGGGAAAGGTCAAAGAGGGATTGTCACTGCGCAGGATCGCGGTGCCGCAGGCGGATGGCGTCGATGGCAGCCAGCAGCTCCGGCGACAGCACGGTGCCCCAGGCGTCCAGGCACTCGTCCAACTGCGCGACCGACGTGACGCCCAGGATGGTGCTGGCCACGCGCCAGCTGCCGTAGCAAAAGGCCAGCGCCATGCGCGTGGGGGTCAGGCCATGGGCGCGCGCCAAGGCGCTGTACTCGCGCGCGGCGGCCTGGGCCTCGGGCCGGCCCCAGCGCTGCTTGCGCATGGTGTCGAAGCGTGTCAGGCGTCCCAGCTCGGGACGCTGCGGATCCAGGCCGCTGTCGTCGTACTTGCCCGTCAGCAGGCCGAAGCTCAGCGGTGAATAGCCCAGCAGACCGACACCCGTGCGGTGCAGGGCCTCGTCCAACCCGTTGTCCACACTGCGGTTGAGCAGCGAATAGCAGTTCTGCACGCTCACCACCCGCGGCAGACCGTGCAGTTCAGCGACGCGCAGGAACTCCATCAGGCCCCAGGGTGACTCATTCGACAGCCCGATGTGCCGCACCTTGCCCGCCTTCACCAGCCCGGCCAGCGCCTGCAGCTGGTCGTGGATGGACGTCTGCAGCTGGTCCTTGGCCGGGTCGAAGTAGCGGGCGCCGAAGCTGGGCACATTGCGGTTGGGCCAGTGGATCTGGTACAGGTCGATGACGTCCGTCTGCAGCCGCTTCAGGCTGGCGTCGCAGGCCGCGACCACCTGCGCCGGGTGCAGGTCGCCGCTGCCACCATGCACCCAGTCCATGCCGCGTGACGGGCCCGCGGCCTTGCTGGCCAGCACCACACGCTGGCGCGCACCCGGGTTCTTGGCGAACCACTGGCCGATGATGGTTTCGGTGGCGCCGTAGGTCTCGCGCCGGGTCGGCACGGCGTACATCTCGGCGGTGTCTATGAAGTCCACGCCGCGGTCCCGCGCGTGGCTCAGGATGCGGTGGGCTTCGTCAGTGCCGACCTGCTCGCCGAAGGTCATGGTGCCCAGGCAGATGCGGTTGACGGTCAGTCCCGCGGAGGAGCTGTCAGCTCCCAGTTTGATGTGGTCCATGGTGACGGGGCTTGGCCCCGGTGTTGAGCAGCGGGCGAGTGTGCCCGAATGCGAATTCCGGCACGGCCGGACGCCATTCCTGCCGCGCACCCCTTGCATGCAGGGTCACATGGACATAAATTCCATTTCAACAAATGGACAGAAATTCCATGGACACAAACACCCTCCCCGACGACCCCACCAGCCTCAACGACCAGCGCGCCCGCATCGCCCTGCGCGCCGCCCTGGCGATGCTGGTGCCACTGGCCCGCTGGCTGTTGCGCCACGGCGTGCACTACGCCAGCTTCGCCCCGGCGCTGAAGAGCGTGTTCGTGGAAGCCGCCCGGCGCGAACTGGGCAACGCCGGCGCCAAGATCACCGATTCGTCGCTGAGCGTGCTGTCTGGCGTGCACCGCCGCGACATCCGAGGTGCGCGGGACGGCGCCCAGACCGTGGACCACGCCCAGGCGCCCAAGTCGCCGTCCGCGGCCTCGCAAGCCTTCACACGCTGGCTCACCGACCCCGACTACCGCGACGCCGCCAACCACCCCGCGGTACTGCCCAAGAACGGCTTCGGCCGCAGCTTTGACCGCCTGGCGCGCCAAGTCTCGTCCGACGTGCATCCGCGCACCCTGCTGGCCGAGATGCAGCGCCTGGGACTGGTGGAACTGCAGGGCGATGAACACGTGGCGCTGTGCGCAGAAGCCTTCATGCCGCAGCAGGGTTTCGCCCAGGACAGCGGCGTGTTTTCCGCCCAGGTGGCCGACCACATCGCCGCCGCCGCCCACAACCTGTCCGCGCCCCCCGGCGCGCCGCGTTTCCTGGAGCAGAGCATGTACGGCAGCGGCCTGACCGCGCAGTCCGTCGCCGCACTGGGCGACAAGGCGCGCGAACTGTGGGCCGACGCCTTCGAGCAGATCGTGCGCGAAGCCACGCAGCGTTTTGAAGGCGACCGGCACGAGCCCGGCGCCCACATGCGCATGCGCTTCGGCGTCTATTACTACGCAGAACCCCAAGAAATGTCCCCAACACAAGCAGCCGCACAGGCCCGCCAAGAGGAATGAGCGCGCAAAGCCCTTCGCGTCTTTCGCGCGCAACCGATAACCCCCATGCGTCCAAGCCCAGCGGCAAGGCGCCCGTCCGGAGAATTTCCATGAGCTCGTTCCAACCCCGGCTGCCTCTGGCCGCCCCGTCCCTCCTGTGCCTGGCCCTGCTGACCGCTTGCGGCGGTGGTGGTGGCATCGGCTCCAGCGGCACCGGCGCTGCGCCCACCACCGGCGTGGCCAGCGGCACGGTCAACGGCTTTGGCAGCATCTTCGTGGCAGGCGTTCGCTGTGACGACAGCCGTGCCAAGGTCACCTGGAACACGGCCACCGGCACGCCCGAAAGCGGCACGCCCGACGTGAAGCTGGGCCAACGTGTGGAAGTGGTCTTCGACACCACCGCCGCCACTTGCAAGATCCTGCAAGCCAAGGTGGACCCGGAACTGGTGGGTCTGGTCAGCAGCACCGCGCCGCTGACCGTGGCCGGCCAGCGGGTGGTGATCGTCACCGACGCCAGCTCCGCGCCGGCCACGGTGCTGGACGGCTACGCCGATGCCAGCGCCATCCACGCCGGTGACCGTGTGGAAGTGCATGGCCGGCCCGTGCTGCTGAACGGACAACTGGTGATCCAGGCCAGCCGCATTGAACGCCGCGCCGCCACCGATGTGTGGGTGCGCGCCAAGGGTGTGATCGCCGGCCTCACGGCCACGCAGTTCACCATCGGCGGCCTGACCGTGCGGCGCGACAGCAACACCCGCCTGGACCCGGCCGACTCGGTGCTGGCCAACGGCCAGACCGTGGTGGTGTGGAGCACGGCGGCGGTGGCCGGCGACGGCAGCGTCACGGCCAACGCCATCCGCCAGGCCAAGCGCACGCTGGAAGCCCTGCAAGCCGTGCGGGTGGAGGGTCCGGTGTCCGGCTGCGGCAGCACGTCGCCTTGCACCACGCCCACGGTGGACGGCCTGTCGGTCGACCTGAGCGGTGCCACCTTCGTCACCGGCACCCAGGCCGACGTGGCCGACGGCAAGGTGCTGCGTGTGGAAGGCAGCTGGGACGCCGAGCGCAGCCGCCTGGTCGCCAGCAAGGCCAGCGTGCGTGTACGGGACGCTGCGGCCGGCACGGTGACGCTGATCGGCCTGGTGTCGGACTTCGTCAGCACCAGCGACTTCACGGTGCGCGGCGTGCCCGTCACCACCGACGGCAGCACCACGGTGGCGGCCGGCTGCTCCGTGGCCGCGGGCCAGATCGTGGGCATCACCGGCACCCTGTCACAGAGCCAGGTGCTGGCCACGCGGGTGGACTGCCTGACCCTGGTCGACGGCACCACGCTGGACATTTTTGGCGGCCTGCTCAACGTGGACCTCACGGCCAAGACCTTCAACCTCAGCGAGGGTCCTTACCGCACCTACACGCTGACCTGGGACGGCGACACCGTGTTCGGCAACGGCGTCACCGCCACCACGCTGGCCAACGGCCTGCATGTGGGGCTGCGTGCGGTGCTGGTGGACGGCAAGCTGCTGGTCAAGCGCATCGCGGCCGACCCCGCACCCACCAACGCGCCTGCCGGTGTGCAACTCTTCGGCAACTTCGGCGTCGCCCATGACGTGACGGCCACTTCGATCACCGTCAACCGCATCACGATGAACATCGTGCCCGGCACGACCACGGTGAACGGGCCGGTGGTGGACGGCACCCCCGTGCGCACCTGGTTCTTCCGCACCGGCCCGCTGCAGCCCTGGACAGCGCTGCAGATCAACAAGGTGACGTGGAACTGAAACGTTAGTCAGGCGGTCACGCCTGACCCGTATGCTTGCGGTGAATGCCGCAAGCCCAGCCCCGCACCTGGCCCCACCCCAACCCGCGCCGGCGCTCACCCACCAGGACGCCGGCGTGGGTGCTGGTGGGCCTGCTGCATGGGGCTGTCGTCCTGTCGCTGTGGAAGCAGCCGGTCTGGGCAGACCGTGTGGCGGCGGTGCTGGACAGGCCACCGCTGGTCGTCACGCTGTGGCAGCAGGTGCGTCAGGTGACCCGCACGGCGAAGCCACCGACCGCGCCAGCGCGCCAGGAACCGCTGCTGCGGCCACGTGCGCCTGAACCGCAGGCCATCACCCTGCCCTCGCTGCCCTCGCTGCCTCCGCTGTCCTCACAGCCTGCGCCACCCGCGCCGACCAACGCCAGTGCACCACCCGCCGCAGAACCGACGGCCGACACGCCAGCGCCGCGTTTGAACCTGGCCCTGCCGCGCGGCGCATCCGCGCCCTGGCGGCAACGCAGCCCGGCGCTGGACGACCCGCGCTCCAACTCCGCCAAGCTCACGATGGAGCAGAAGCTGGCCAACGCCATGGGCGGCGACGGGACCTGGGTCGAAGAGCGTGTGGACCTGGACCATGTGCGTTTGCGGCGTGGTGACCAGTGCGTTCTCATGACCCGCACGCGCGCGGGCCAGCTGGAGCTGGCCAACGGCGCGTTCAGGAATTCGTGGACCGTACGGGAGTGCTGATGGCGCGTTGCCGCGCTCTGTCCTCTTCCTGCAAGCGCAGCACACGGCGCTGCACCTTGCCGGTGGTCGTCATCGGCAGGGCTTCGATGAACTCGATCTCCTTCGGGTACTCATACGGCGCCAGCTGCCCGCGCACATGCAACTGCAACGCCTGCACCAGCGCCGCATCGCCCATGTGGCCGGCAGCCAGCACCACGTAGGCCTTCACCAGCGCACCACGCTCGGCGTCGGGCTTGGGCACCACGGCCGCGTTGGCCACGGCCGGGTGCTTGACCAGGCAGTTCTCGATCTCGCTGGGGCCGATGCGGTAACCCGCGGCCTTGAAAACATCGTCGCTGCGGCCCTGGTACCAGAGGTAGCCCTGCTCGTCCAAGACGGCCGTGTCGCCGGTGCGGCACCAGCTGTTGTCCATGTCGCCTGTGAACTTGGCAGCCGTGGCTTTGTCGTTGCGCCAATAGCCGAGGAAGAAGACCGGATCAGGTTGGCCATGCACGTCCTGCCGGT
>JANOAM010000304.1:0-6945 GCA_031411215.1 Betaproteobacteria bacterium | reverse complement strand
CCTGAATTTGCGCGCGGTGCGCGCGAGATGCTGTCCACCGCCATCGGCATCGCCGCCTGGGGCCTGATCACCGGCGTGGCCATGGGCAAGAGCGGTGTCGCACCGTGGCTGATGGTGCTGATGTCGATGCTGGTGTTTGCCGGCAGCGCGCAGTTGGCCGTGCTGCCCTTGCTGTCCAGCGGTGCGCCGCTGTGGGTGATCTGGGCCACGGCCTTGTGCGTGAACCTGCGCTTTGTCATCTTCAGCGCGGCCTGGCGGCCGTACTTCATGGCCTACCCGTTGTGGATGCGGCTGCGTTTGGCCTACTTCACGGCCGACCTGAACTACGTGCTGTTCATGCGGCGCTTCCCGGAGCCAAAGCCGGCACCCGAACACCTGCCCTATTTCTGGGGCGGCGTGACACTGAACTGGACGTCCTGGCAGGTACCTTCGCTGCTGGGCATCTTCCTGGCCGATGCGGTGCCGCTGCACTGGGGCATCGGCTTCGCCGGCACGCTGGCGCTGCTGGGCATTGCGTTGTCGTTGTTCAACGACCGGGCCACGGCGGTGGCCGGCGCAGTGGCTGGCTGTGCGGCGGTGGCGGCCTATGCACTGCCCTTCAAGCTGAACATCGTGGTGGCCATTGCGGCGGCCGTGGCGATGGCGCTGCTCATCGACCACACGACACCGCGCAACGCTGAGCCTGTGGACGACGCGACATGAGCGCAGCCATCGGCCCCATCGAAGGTGTCATCGCCATCGCCGGCCTCACCGTGCTGACGGTCGCCACACGCGGCTTCTTCTTCCTGTCCGAGCGCGAGATCCCCATCCCCGAATGGCTGCGCCAGGGCCTGCGTTACGCGCCGCTGGCGGCCCTGGTGGCTGTGGTGCTGCCGGAGATCGTCATGAGCCAGGGCCACGTCATCAGCACTTGGCAAGACGCGCGCATCTTTGCCGCGCTGGCCGGTGCCGCCTACTTCCATTGGCGACGCGGCATCCTGGGCACCATCCTCACGGGCATGGCCGTGTTGCTGCCCTTGCGCCTGGGGCTGGGCTGGTAGGTCCATCCGAAAGCCCGTCCCTACAATTCGCGCCGCTTGTCCCCGCTCATCCCCACACCAGCCCTCAAGGAAACACCATGAACGTGATCCGCCTGGCGGACCTCGTCGCCCAAGGCCGTCTCGCCGGCAAGCGCGTCTTCATCCGTGCCGACCTCAACGTGCCGCTGGATGCCGCCGGCCACATCACCGAGGACACCCGTGTGCGGGCCAGCGTGCCGGCCATCCGCATGGCGTTGGACGCCGGTGCGGCGGTGATGGTCACGTCCCACCTGGGCCGCCCGACCGAAGGCGAGTTCAAGCCCGAGGACTCGCTGGCCCCCGTGGCCGCACGGCTGGCCGAACTGCTGCATCGCCCGGTGCCGTTGCTGGCCAACTGGGTGGAAGGTGTGGATGTGGAGCCCGGCCAGGTGGTGCTGCTGGAGAACTGCCGTGTCAACAAGGGCGAGAAGAAGAACAGCGAAGAACTGAGCAGGAAGATGGCGGCACTGTGCGACATCTTCGTGCACGACGCTTTCGGTACCGCGCACCGCGCCGAGGCCAGCACCTACGGCATCGCGCAGTACGCCAAGGTGGCCTGTGCGGGCCCGCTGCTGGCCGCGGAAATCGACGCCGTCACACGTGCGCTGGCGGCGCCCAAACGGCCGCTGCTGGCCATCGTGGCGGGCAGCAAGGTCAGCACCAAGCTGACCATCCTGCAAAGCCTGGCCGACAAGGTGGACGGCTTGATCGTGGGCGGTGGTATCGCCAACACCTTCATGCTGGCTGCCGGCCTGCCCATAGGCAAGAGCCTGGCCGAGCCTGACCTGCTGGACCAGGCCCGCACCGTCATCGCCGCCATGAAGGCGCGTGGTGCCGAGGTGCCGATTCCTGTTGACGTGGTGGTCGCCAACGCCTTCAAGGTCGATGCCGAAGCCACCATCAAGGACTCTGCGGATGTGGCCGCTGACGACCTGATCCTGGACATCGGCCCCAAGACCGCCGCCATGCTGGCCGAGCGCATCATGGCCGCCGGCACCGTGGTCTGGAACGGCCCCGTGGGTGTGTTCGAGTTCGATGCGTTCGCCAAGGGAACGGAGACCATCGCACGCGCCATCGCGGCCAGCAAGGCTTTCAGCATCGCCGGCGGTGGTGACACGCTGGCGGCCATTGCCAAGTACGGCATCGAAGGCGACATCGGCTACATCAGCACGGGCGGCGGCGCTTTCCTGGAAGTGCTGGAAGGCAAGACGCTGCCGGCCTTCGAGATCCTGTCCAAGCGCGCGAGCGCTTGAATCACCGTGCGAGGTTGGCGACCGTGTAGCTCGTCAACTCTTCGCGGGTGGTGGACTCCAGTTGACCGTTCCAATGGTTGCTCCACTCCTGCGCCACAAAATTGCGCAGTTCGTGTGAGTACCAAATCGTATGCGTGAAGGTGCCAGCCCCATACCTGCCTACGTTGCGCATCTGGCCCTGATGTTCGATTCGAGTGGCTTTGAACTCTCCGGCCGGTACGCGGACGGTTTCGATGGCCACGATGCGTGACTCTGCCTGTATCTTCTGAATGTACGAGGCGCTCCCTGGCGGCGTGCGCTCAAACTCGATTTCGGACGTGCGTCTTTCGCCCACGATCATGGTAGGCCACCAGCGCAACGCATGGGGTGTCCACCTGCGCGCCTCGCCGTTCTCCGGATTCGACTCCACGATGCGGCCGTGGGCGTCGTAGATGACGGTCGTTCCGGTGCTCCAGCGGTCGCCCGGCAGCAGCTTGTCCACCCGGACGGTGTAGTTGCGCACCACCTCGCCCCGTTGGCGGTCCACTACCTGGTAGTGCCAGCGGTCGCCCACGCTGTAGCCCACGCCGTTGCTTGCAGGAACCGTGCGCGCGGCTGCAGTCTGCGCGGACTGGATGCTCGCCAACCACTCGGCCGCGCGGCGGTTGCGTTCGGCCTGCGCCGCAGCGTCGCGCTCCTGCGTGCTCGCGCTCGGTGTCGGGGCTGGTGCCGTGGTGACGGCCTGCGGGGTGGGTGGTGGCCGCGTGGGCACCATGGCCGCTGCAGGTGCCGTGGCCGCTGCAGGCGCAGCTGGCGGTGCGAAAAAGCTCAAGTCGCCTTCCAGCGAAGTCGCCTCCCAGGGCACCTGCTTGCCAGCCGAGTCGCGGCGCACGGATGCGCGAACGCGCTTGAAGACCTCCTCCACCTTCGCGCCCGGCACCCGCATTTCCTGCAGAAGGTGCTGGGTGTACAGGCCGTGCTGGCCTTGTCCGTCGCTGGCCACGCTGCCCGGTGCGGTGGCAAAGGCCACAAGCGTCCCCACGGGCGCGTCCATCTGCGCTAGGCCTTGCGCGGACGAGCGGAAGTTGCGCGCAAAGGGGTTGTTGCGACAGGCGTCCAGGATCATCAGATTCAGACCATTGCCGGCGCTGTCCATCTTGTCCAACACGGCCTGCGCGTCCAGCGTGGCGTAGACGACCTCGTCCTCGCGCTGGATCTCCGCGCCGACGGGCACCAGGTAGTTGCGGCCCTTGATCTGCATGCCGTGGCCGGCGAAGTAGAAGACGCCCACCGAGGAGCGTCGGAGCTTGTCGCCGAAGTCGCGCACCGCGGCGGCCATGGCGCGGTGATCGATGTCGGTGTGCAGCTTGACGTCGAAGCCTGCGTCGCGCAGTGCGCCGGCCATGGCTTTGGCGTCGTTCACCGGGTTGGTCAGCGGCGAGTCGCGGTAGGCGGCGTTGCCGATGACCAGCGCCACGCGGGCCCCGGCGCGCTCGGGCGCTGCGGCATGCGATGAATCTGTCCAGCAGCACAAAAGCGCACACATCCATAGCCAAGCCATGCAGGGGCCGACGTGGGGGCTGTGGGCCGTTGAGGGGACGCGTACTGCTGACATGGGCGGCGTGCGGGGCTCGGTGGACTTCAACGTCTCCCGGATGTTAGCTGCGCGGCTCTCTAGCCCGCGGCCGCACGGCCGCACGGCCGCGGGCCGTAACGCGGATGAAACTGCTCGCAGCAACGGACACCCATAATCCGCCGCTGAACCAGGAGCGCTCCATGACCCGTGCCACCAAGATTGTCGCCACCCTCGGCCCCGCGTCCAGCGCACCCGACGTGCTGGAGCGCCTGATGGTCGCGGGTGTGGACGTGATGCGGCTGAACTTCAGCCACGGCAAGGCCCAGGACCACATCAACCTGGCCCAGCTGGTGCGTGACACGGCCAACAGGTTGGGCAAACCCATCGCCATCATGGCGGACCTGCAGGGCCCGAAGATCCGCGTCGGCAAGTTCGCTGAAGGCAAGGTCATGCTGGTCGCGGGTGAGCCCTTCATCCTGGACGCGTCGCGCACCGAACCCGGTGACATCAATGTCGTTGGCCTGGACTACAAGGAACTGCCGCGTGACGTGCGCCCCGGCGACACGCTGCTGCTCAACGACGGCCTGCTCAAGCTGACGGTCGAGCGTGTGCGTGGCGACGAGGTTCACACCCGCGTGGTGCTGGGCGGCGTGCTCAGCAACAACAAGGGCATCAACAAGGCCGGTGGCGGCCTGACCGCACCCGCGCTCACCGCCAAGGACATGGAGGACATCAAGACCGCCATGGCCTTTCAGGCGGAGTACCTGGCCGTCAGCTTCCCCAAGAACGCCACCGACATGGAAATGGCGCGCCAGCTGGCCAACGTGGCCGGCGAGGCCACGCGCCACAGGCCGGCGCTGATCGCCAAGATCGAGCGCAGCGAAGCCATCCCGCAGCTGGAAGCCATCCTGCGCGCCAGCGACGGCATCATGGTGGCACGGGGTGACTTGGCCGTGGAAGTGGGCAACGCGGCGGTGCCGGCCTTGCAGAAACGCATGATCCGCATGGCGCTGGAGATGGACAAGGTCGTCATCACCGCCACGCAGATGATGGAAAGCATGATCCTGGCGCCTGTGCCCACCCGCGCCGAGGTCAGCGACGTGGCCAACGCGGTGCTGGACGGCACCGACGCGGTGATGCTCAGTGCCGAAACGGCCGCCGGCAAGTACCCGGTGGAAACGGTGGAGCAGATGGCGCAGATCGCGCTGGAAGCCGAACGCGCTGAAGAAACCTCGCTGGACACCGACTTCACCAACAAACGCTTCGGCCGCATCGACCAGAGCATCGCCATGGGCGCGCTGTTCACGGCGCACCACCTGGGCTGCAAGGCGATCATTGCGCTGACGGAGTCCGGTTCAACAGCGCTGTGGATGAGCCGGCACAACATCAAGGTGCCGATCTACGGCATGACCTCGCAGGTGGGCTCCGAGCGCCGCATGACGCTGTACCGCAATGTGCGCCCGCTGCTGATGCCCAAGATGAGTGACCGCGACCAGGCCCTGGCCTTGGCGGAAAAGCTGCTGGTGGACCGCGGTGTGCTGCAGCCCGGCGACACCTATGCCATCACCTGCGGCGAGCCCATGGGCCACCCGGGTGGCACCAACATGTTGAAGGTTTGCCAGGTGGGTTGAGCCCCCAAGCTCGCTTGCGCTCGCTACCCCCCAAGGGGGCCGTCCCTCGACGGACCGGCGGAGCCGGATCCGTGAGGGGAAGCTTGATCAATACCCGGTGCTGGATCCGACTGTGGAGCGCACGCTGGCCACCATCGCCGCTACCTGCGGGGCCATGCCCACGGGGTGCAGTTCCAGCTGCGGGTGTTCGCGTGTGAAGACGCGGAACAGCTCGTCGGCAAAGCCGTGGCCGATGCTGCTGATACCGGTGAAGTCCAGGTCCGCGTGACGGAACTGACCCAGGCGAAACACCGCGCGCTTGGCGTCGGCGCGGGACGCCAGCATCGCACCCACCGGCGCCATCAGCTGCAAGGCCACGGCGGTGCGGCCGAAGTCGTAGCTGCTGCCGCTGGCACTGTGGGCCTGCAGCAGGCTGTCCAGCGTGCGGGTCGTGTCCAGCGAAATGGCCATGTAGATGGACGTGCCCGGCCGTGTCGACACGGCGCCGGCCTTGCCCTGGCGCCAGGCGCTGCGCTCCCAGGCGCGGCGCTGCCAGGCCGAGCTGTTGGCATGGATGTCGAATACATCCGCCAGCCGGCTGGTAAAGAACAGGCCGTGGCCGCTGTGCTGGTCAGGCGCGCTGGTCAGCTTGCCCTTGTCCAGTTCCAGCATGGCCAGCGCCGGGTCGGCAATGTCAAAACTTTCGGCGATGCGCCTGAACAGGCCGCAGCCATCGTCCGACACCAGCAGCTGCAGCTGCAGCGGTGTCTGGCGCACGGACACGGTGACGTTCTGGCCGCCGCTGTGGTCGATGGCGTTGTTGAGCAGCTCGGTGAAGGCGTGTTGTGCCATCTGCAGAACGGCCGGCGGCAGGTCGAAGCAGGGCGCGAAGTCACGCCGCCAGGGCAGGTCTTCCTGCAGGCCTTGCAGGGCATAGCGCTGCACCACCTGGCGCAGCGCACCGGGCTTGTACTGCGGCTTGCGTGGCGTGCCATGGGACTGCAGCCACTGCAGCGCCACCAGCTTGTGGAGCGCCAGGCTGGCCTGGCGGCGGCTGATCTGCAGGCGTTGCATCAGATGCGCGGGCAGGTCGCCGCCGTGATCCGCAGCGGCGCGGGTGATCCATTGCGTGAGCGGGACGATGTCAATGCGGGCCATGGTGTGAACCTTCTGTGCAGGGGCCCAGTGTCGGCCTGGAGCCGCCGGGCTTGAGCGCGAAAAGCGCCACGAAAGCCTTCCAGTTCTGCGGCCAGGCAGGGGCAAGCCCGCTCGGGCTTCCCCCAGGGCCGGGTTCTAGAATCAGGGCAGTTTCAGCGCGGTTACATCGCGGCCGCACGCACCGGCTCCACCACTTGCAGAAAGCACACCATGCCACTCGTTTCCATGCGCCAGTTGCTGGACCATGCCGCCGAACAGGGCTACGGCATCCCGGCCTTCAACGTCAACAACCTGGAACAGGTGCAGGCCGT
>JANOAM010000303.1:0-2681 GCA_031411215.1 Betaproteobacteria bacterium | reverse complement strand
GTGTTCGCGGGCTACGGCGCCCAGGTGTCCAACGGCTCCACGGGCACGGCCACGGTGGACCTGCGAGGTCTCGGGCCCACGCGCACGCTGGTGCTGATCAACGGCCGCCGTGTCCCCGCGGGCGACCCGGGCTACCTGCCGGCTGACTTGAACCAGATCCCCACGCCGCTGCTCAAGCGCGTGGAGGTGCTGACCGGTGGCGCGTCGGCCGTGTACGGCTCTGACGCCCTGGCCGGTGTGGTCAACTTCATCCTGGACGACCGCTTCGAGGGCGTGCAGTTCCAGGTCGGCCGCAGCGTCTACAACCACAAGCAGAAGGGCGCCATTGACGCCGACTTGGCTGCGCGCAACTACTCCAAGCCCGGCAACATCGGCGGCGATGGTGGCGTCAATGACTACAGCCTGACGCTGGGTTCCAATTTCGGCGGCGACAAGGGCAATGCGACCCTGTTCCTGGGTTACCGCAAGCAGGCCGCCCTGCTGCAATCGCAGCGCGACTTCTCGTCTTGTTCGTTGGGCCTGAATGCGACTCGCGCTTCTGGCTTTGCATGCGCTGGATCCAGCACTTCATACCCTGGTCGGTTCTTCAACACCACCACGGGTGCCAGCTACTCCTTCGACTCGGCTGGCGCGGTACGACCCTATGTCGGCACACGTGACGCGTACAACTTCGGCCCGCTGAACTACTTCCAGCGCCCGGATGACCGCTACACCGCTGCCGCCTACGGCAACTACAAGGTCAGCGACATGGCTCGGGTCTACACCGAGTTCAACTTCATGGACGACCATTCGGTCGCCCAGATCGCTCCCAGCGGCCTGTTCTTCGGCAACACCTACCAGCTGACGGGCCAGAACCCGCTGATCACCCCGGCCATGCAGACGGCACTGGGCATCACGGCCAATACCGCAACGCCAGTGGACGTGTATATCGGCCGCCGCAACGTTGAAGGCGGTGGCCGCCGCGACGACCTGCGCCACACCATGTTCCGCGGCGTGGCCGGCGTGAAGGGCGACATCGGCGCCTTCAGCTACGACGCCTCGGCCCAGGTCGGCAAGGTCATTTACCAGGAACAGTACTTCAACGACTTCTCTGTGGCCCGTGCCCAGAAGGCGCTGGATGCGGTGCGTGACGTCAACGGCAACATCGTCTGCCGTTCCGTTGTGGACGGCACCGACCCGAACTGCGTGCCCTACAACATCTTCAACCCGAATGGTGTGACGGCAGCGCAAATCGGCTACCTGTCCACCCCGGGTCTGCAGCGCGGCTTCACTTCGCAGCTGATCTACAACTTGAACGGCTCCGTCGACCTGGGTGTCTATGGCATCAAGTCGCCGCTGTCCAGTCAGGGCATCGGCTTGGCCTTGGGCTTCGAAAGCCGCCAGGAAAAGAGCCAACTGGAAACCGACACGGCCTTCTCCACTGGCGACTTGGCCGGCCAGGGCGGCCCGACCATTGGTGTCGGCGGCCAGTACTCGGTGCGCGACGTGTTCGGCGAACTGCGTCTCCCGCTGATCGAGAAGGTGCCTGGCATCGATTCGCTGACGCTGACGACCAGCTACCGCCAATCCAGCTACAGCACGGACAAGAACACCAGCACCTACGGTGTCGGCATGGATTGGTCGGTGGTCAAGGGCTACAAGCTGCGCGGCAGCGTGCAGAAGGCGGTCCGCGCCCCCAACATCATCGAGCTGTACCGAGCTCAGTCGGTCGCATTGTTCAACATGAACGCCGACCCCTGTGCCGGCGCTACGCCGACGTCCTCGGCGGCCGCTTGTGCGCTCACCGGCGTGACGGCTGCGCAGTACGGCAACGTGCCGGACAACTCGGCCGGGCAGTACAACCAGCGCCTGGGTGGCAACATCAACCTGAAAGCTGAAACCTCCAACAGCTACACCTTCGGTGCGGTGTTGCAGCCGGTTCGCGACGTGAACATCACGCTGGACTACTTCAGCTTCAAGGTGAAGGACCAGATCTCGACCGTGGCACCCACGGTCTCGCTGACCCAGTGTCTGACCACGGGCAACCCGGTGTTCTGCGGCTTGATCCATCGCGCCACGGGCAACGGATCCTTGTGGACGGGCAACTCCTTCATCGAGGCCAACAATGCCAACGTGGCCGGCTTCAAGACGGCGGGCTTGGACGTGGGCATCGACACCGGCTTCAAGCTGGAGGGCATGGGCCGAATCGACATCAGCGCGCTCGGCACCCGCCTGCAGAAGTACGAAAGCGAGCCAGTCATCGGCACGCCGACGTATGACTGCGCGGGCTACCACGGTGCCACCTGTGGCACGCCGAACCCGAAGTGGCGTCACCGTGCCACGATGACCTGGAACAGCCCGTTCGACGTGAGTGTGTCGACGTCCTGGCGCTACATCGGTGGTGTGGACGACGAAGGTGTCAGCACCAACGGATCACTGAACGGCTCGTTCGCGTCGCCCAACAAGAAGCTGCCTTCGATGAGCTACTTCGACCTGTCGGTGTCCTACACCTTCATGAAGGCCTTCACCCTGCGTGCAGGCGTGCGGAACCTGTTCGACAAGGATCCCCCGCTGGCTGTGGCCGGTGCGCCGTTCGGCAACGGCAACACCTACCCGACGGTCTATGACGCGCTGGGCCGCCAGATGTCGCTGAACCTGACGGCCAAGTTCTGACGGGTCGCAAGCCTTCGCGCTTGCACCTG
>JANOAM010000302.1:0-1928 GCA_031411215.1 Betaproteobacteria bacterium | reverse complement strand
CGGCGGCGTCGATGAGCCCGTGTGTGTCGGCCGTCAGCGGGCAGGCCAGCAGCAGCCACTGTGCGCGCGGCAGCAACTGGTGCAAGGCCGTGTAGGGCAGGGTCTCGATGCCGGGTCCGGCAGGTTCGGCCGTGCGGCGCACCACCACCATGTTCAGCCCCAGCAGCGTCAGCACCGGCTGCAGCTTGCGGGCGATGGGCCCCCAGCCCAGCAGCACCACGGTCTGCCCGGCCAGGTCGGGTGGCAAGGGGCCGCCGATCAGCGGCGCCCACTCACGCCGGGCCTGTGCGGCCATCAGTTGCGGGAAGCGCCGCGACAGCGCCAGCAGGCCGCCCAGGGCGGTCTGCGCCACCACGTCGGCATTGGCGCCAGAAGACGTGGTGACGGCCACACCGCGCGCCAGCAGCTCGCTGTAGATCGGTCGATCGGCCCCGGCCGAGTGCGTGTGCACCCAGCGCAGTTGCGGCGAGCGCCGCAGCACGCGGTAACAGGCCGCCAGTTCGTCCAGCACCACCTGCTTGAGCGACAGACCCGTGATGTCGCGCGATATGAAAGCCGCGTCCACGGTGAGGGCCTCGTCGGCTGCTGCGTCTTCCAGCGTTACCACCTGCAGCGCAGCGCCTTGCAGCATGGCGCCCATGGACGGAACCAACGCGGCGTGTGTGCGCGCCGACAGCAGCAGACGCGGCGTGGTGGTGCTCACTCCGCTGTGGCTCCCGACTCCTTCACCACGGCACGCCATTTCTCGTATTCGCGCTGCACAAAGGCACCGAACTGTTGCGGCGTGCCGCCGGCCGGATCAGCGCCTTCCTTGATCAAAGCGGCTTGCGTGGCCGGGGCATCGACAATCTCGTTGACCGCCTTGTTGAGCGTGGCGATGACTTCCGCCGGCGTGCCCTTGGGTGCGAAGAAGCCGAACCACGAACCGGCTTCGAATCCCGGGAAACCACGCTCGGCCACGGTGGGCACGTCCGGCAACGACCGGCTGCGTTTGGTGCTGCTGACCGCAATGGCGCGCAGCGTGCCGGCGTCAATGTGCTGCTTGACCGACGGGATGGTGGCGAACATGAACTGCACACGCCCGGCCATCAGGTCGCGCAGCGCGTCCGCGCCCTTGTAGGGCACGTGCACGGCTTCAAAGTTGGCGCGCTTGGCCAGCAGGAAGCAGCTCAGGTGGCTGCTGGTGCCGATGCCCGTTGACGCGCAGTTCAGCTTGCCGGGGTTGGCCTTGGCATAGACCAGGAACTCGTCAAACGTCTTGGCCGGCACGCTGGGGTGCACCACCAGCACGTTGGGCACGTCGGCGATCAGCACGATGGGCACCAGGTCGGTCAGCGGGTTGTAGGCCAGCCTGGGGTACAGCGTGGGGTTCACCGCGATGGGTCCCACGCTGTTGACGATCAGCGTGTAGCCATCCGGCACCGCGCGCACCACGCTTTCGGTGCCGGTGTTGCCGCCGGCACCGGGCTTGTTGTCGATGATGAAGGATTGCTTGAGCTTGTCAGCGAGCTGCTGGCCCACGTTGCGGGCCAGGATGTCGGTGGTGCCGCCGGCGGTGAAGGCCACCACCACCTTCACGGGTTTGGTGGGCCAGGCTTGGGCGCAGGCAGTCGCAGACAGCAGGGCCGTGGCGGCAACAACCAGCATGGATCGTAGAAAGCTTGACATGTGCAGTGTCCTCAGGTCTTGTACGTGGCGTCCATGCGGTCCAGCTTGCGCAGCAGCGCAGGCCATTCCATCAGGCCGTAGGGCCGGCGCGTGCCGCGCTGGTAGTTGTTCCAGGTGGCTTCCAGCACCGGCTGCGAAGGTTTCACCAGCGGCGTGTTGCAGGCCATGGCGGCCAGCTGGGAATGGCAGGCCAGTTCAATGCGGTGCATCCAGTTGAAGGCCTCGCCAATGCTGCGGCCCACGACCAGCGCGCCGTGGTT
>JANOAM010000301.1:0-13873 GCA_031411215.1 Betaproteobacteria bacterium | reverse complement strand
AGCATCGTGGTGGACAACGGCACCTACGGCACCATCCGCATGCACCAGGAACGCGACTACCCGGCGCGCGTGAGCGGCAGCGACCTCTTCAACCCGGACTTTGCAGCGTTGGCGCGCGCCTACGGCTGGACCGGTGAGCTGGTGGAACGCACCGAAGACTTCGAGCCCGCGCTGCAACGCGCCATTGCGGCCGGCCGACCCGGCCTCATCCACATCAAGCTGGCCACGGACGTGAGCACCACGCGGACGACGCTGGGTGCCATCCGCAAGGCCGCTCAATCCAAGAGTTAGTTCTGGACTTCAGTCCTTGTGCCCGCGCAGCATCAGCACGACGCTGCCGGTGACCAGACCTGCGGCTAGCCACTCGCCCCAATGCAGCGTTTCACCGCCCAGCGTGACACCCAGCACCAAGCCGATCAGCGGGTTCACGTAGGCATAGCTGGCCGACACGGCGGTGGGCGTCCGTTGCAGCAGCACCATGAAGGCCGAGAAGGCCACCAACGAACCGGCCACCACCAGGTAGACCCAACTGGCCACGGCCAGTGGGTCCGCCGGCCAAGTGGCCTGTTCACCCAGCAACAGCGACGCCGCCATCAGCACCACGCCGCCTGCCAGCATCTGACTGGCGAACCCCATGGCGCCGGGTGCCAGCACCAGCGAACGGCCGCCCAGCGCACGGGGCAGGCCGCGATTGGTCCACACACTGCCCAGCTTCCATGCCACGGACGCGGTCAGCACGGCCAGCAGGCCCAGCGGCGACGTAGAAAAACCGTGACCCGCCGCCAGCCCCAGCACACCGACCAGGCCCACGGCGATGCCCGTGGTTTCCATGCGGGTGGGCTTCACGCCATAGGGCAGTTCCATGGCAGCCTGCAAGGCCGGGCCAATGCCTATGAAGGCCACGACCAAGCCGGAACTGACGGTCTGTTCGGCCACGGCCGTGAGGCCGTAACCCACGCCCAGCATCAGCGCGCCCAGGATGGTGGCGTTGATCCACTCGGTGCGGTTTGGCCAGCGCGCACCGCGCCATCGCATCCAGCCCGCCAGCAGGGCACCGGCCACCAGGAAGCGGGTGCCCATTTGATAGAAAGGCGGGAAGCTGATCAGGGCCCACTTGATGGCCAGGTAGGTGGAGCCCCAGATCAGCCAAGTCGACGCCAGGCAGGCCAGGACCAGGCCCGACATGCGGGCGGGAGCAGGGGAGTGGTGCAGCACAGTGGTCGTCATGGTGCAGCACTTTATGGGGTCAGCGGTGCTTGCTCCATTGCCATTGCAAGCTTGCTTGCAATCCTTGCCTTGCCTTCCCTTGTTTGGTGGGGCAAAGTCTTTCAAATGCAGAACCCAACACAGCTGGACGCCTACGACACCCGAATCCTGGCGGAATTGCAGACCGACGCCCGCATCAGCATGGCCGAACTCGGCCGGCGCGTGCATCTGAGCCAACCGGCCGTGACCGAACGCGTGCGCAAGCTGGAAACGGCCGGTGTCATCACCGGCTACCGGGCCACCGTCAACCTGCAGGCCTTGGGCTACGGCATTCGCGCACTGGTGCGCGTGGGCCGCACGGACTACCAGCGCATGGTGCACCTAGTGGGCAGCCTGCCGGAAGTGGTCAATGCCTGGAACATCACCGGCGAGGACAGCTGGGCGCTGGAAATTGCCGTCGCCGACGTGGCCCACCTGGACGCCGTGGTGTCGCAGATGTGCCTGTTGTCGGAAACCTCCACCTCCATCATCCTGAAGACCCTGCGCGAACACTCTGTCATGCTGCCCAGGGCGGCCGAAACCCAGCAAGCTGCCGAGGCAATGCTCAAGTGATGGCCCAGAACACCACGCCACCTGATTGGGAAGTCGTCGACGGCCCGGGCCAGGATTTACAGGCGAATTTGCAAGCGATCACCAAGCGTTGCCGCCGCATGGTCAACCAGCGTGCGGCGGTAGCGGCGGGCGTGGCCCTGGTGCCACTGCCCGGCCTGGATTGGGCGGCCGACGTGGGCCTCTTGATGCAGTTGCTGCCGCGCATCAACGCGGCTTTCGGCTTGTCTCCCGAGCAGATCGAGCGCCTGGCGCCGGACCGCCGGTTGGTGGTCTACAAGGCCATCAGCAGCGGCGGCGCCATGCTGGTGGGCAAGCTCGTCACACGCGAATTGGTGCTGAAACTGGTGAAGCTGGTGGGCGTGCGCCTGACGGCTCAGCAAGCGGCCAAGTTCGTGCCCATTGCGGGCCAGGCCGTGTCAGCCTTGCTGACCTTTGGCGCGCTGCGTTATGTGTGTGAGCAGCACATCCAGCAGTGCCTGGCGGTGGTCCGGCAGCTGCAGCTGCCGGCGCCCAGGGCAGGTCAGGCACAATGATCGCTTCGTCGGGGCGTAGCGCAGCTTGGTAGCGCATCTGCTTTGGGAGCAGAGGGTCGCACGTTCGAATCGTGTCGCCCCGACCATCTAACCTGTTGATCTGCCTCACTTTTCCACGCTTCGTGCGCTGCTGAAACGTGGGGCGGTTTTCTAACGGTTTCCGACTCTTCTAACGCCAACCGTGCCCGCGCCCAGGACCATCCTGTTTGTCGGCAACAGCTTCACCCGGGTTCAGGGCGGCTTGGACGTGCACATGCAGGCACTGGCCGCGTCGATGCGACTGCCGCGCGTGATCACCGCGCAGCGGGTAACCCAGGCTGGCGCCACGCTGGCCCTGTTGCGGCAGGACCCCGCCGTGCTTCAGGCCATCCGTGCCGGCGGGCACGATGCCGTGGTGTTGCAGGACGACGTACCTGAATATGGCGGGCCGAGCGTGGACCCGTTCAAGGCCGCGGTGCGTGACTTCAACCAGGCCATCCTCGCCAGGAGCGGGCGGACCGTGTTGCTCATGGCCTGGGGCTACGAACGCATGAACTGGATCTCGCAGACCGGCATCGCTGCGGCTCACCGGTCCATTGGGCTTGAACTCGGCGTCGCTGTTGCGCCGGTAGGGCTGGCCTTCGATGCCGCCCGGGCCGCCCGGCCCGCTCTGCCCATGCTGGGCGACGACCATGAACACGAGTCCGTGCAGGGAATGTATCTGGCCGCCTGCGTCATCTACGCCACCCTGTTCCGGACAAGTCCCGAGGGCGCCACTTACGCGCCTGTGGGCGTCTCGGCCGATGATGCGGTGCTTCTCCAGCGCATCGCCTGGCGCAGCGTGTCCGATTGGAACGCGGCCGCGCTGCGTTGAGCCGGCTCCTCTGACGCCAAGAGCCATCGCCAGTTCAATGCAGCGATGTGGGAATCACGGCAGGGCAGGTGACTTCGCGGCCCACGACGGCGCGCGCGAACAAGTAGTTGAGTCGGGCCTTGTCGCTGAGCGAATCCAGGTCCACGGCGCCACGCGCGTCACACGGGAAAGAGAAGCCGCGCCCCTCGTTGAAGAGTGAGGTGAAGCGCAGTTCGAAGGCGGCAAGCGAGTGGTTCATGGGGTGCCTCGTTTTCGTTGACCTGACAGGTCCATTGAGCACTTGCCTGTCTTCCGCAGCCATGACACCGTGGTATCCACGCCGGAACACGAGCAGGCTTCTCGCGCCGCTGAACTTCCCGGTCCGGCCGGTGTCCCATCACCATGCGCCTGATGCTGCCGTTCACGTTCGTGCTGGCCCTTTCGCCTGCCATTGCTCAGCACGCCGATCCGCCGTGGGCGCCCGAATGCGCAGCAGCGCTGAAGGCGATGTCCGCTGAAGAGGACGCCGTCCTGGCGCGCCGGCCACCGTCAGAACAGAAGTCGGAAGCACCACCGACACGTCTGCTGATGCTGCGCAAGGCCGCCGCCCGGGCCTGTCTGGGCGAAGAGGATGCGGCGCTGCCCGTCCGGGGGCCGCGAATTCAGCCATCCGGCGCAGCCCCAAGCCCGTCCCGGCCGGTGCAGCCTGCAGCCACAGCCCCACGCCTCAGTCCCGCCCCTGCGAGCGCAAGGCCGGCACCTTTGTTGACGGTCACCAGCTGCGACGCCCTGGGTTGCTGGGCCAGCGACGGCACCCGGCTGCAGCAGCAAGGGCCGAACCTGCTTGGGCCGCGGGGCTATTGCTCGCGGATGGGCACGGTTCTCACCTGCCCTTGAGGGCCGCGCAACGGGGCTACAAGGCGTGGATGCCGCGGCGCAAAGCCGCCTGCAGGTCCAGCACCAGCGGCCTGGGTTCGGGCAACACCGGGGCTGGCAGCTCGGCCGGCTTGTCTTCAACAAGGTCCACCGCCACCCCCGTGTCGAAATGCTGCATGACGCTGTCTGCCAGGAAGCGGCTGCGCAGCGCATAGAGGTGCCGGCTGCCCAACGCACGCTGCTGCGTGACGTGGAAGCGCTGCGGCGCCCACAGCGTCAGCTCGTCGCGTGCGCGGGTCATGCCCACGTAGAGCAGGCGGCGTTCTTCCTCGGTCTCGGCCGCGCTGCCGGTGGCCACGTCGGCCGGCATGCAGCCGTCCACCACGTTCAGGATGTGCACCGCATTCCATTCCTGCCCCTTGGCGGAATGCAGGGTGGACAGGATCAGGTAGTCCTCGTCGCGGTGCGGCACGCCTGATTCGTCACTGCTGGCCGCAGGTGGGTCCAGCGTCAGGTCGGTGACGAAACGCTCGCGGCTCTTGTGCGTGGGTGCGATGGCGGCCAACTGGTCCAGGTCGGCGCGGCGCACGCGGGCGTCGGCATGCAGGCGCTCCAGTTGCGGCTGGTACCAGTCGATCACGCGCTGCAGGTCGGCAGGCCAGCGCGACTCGGCGCCGCGCAGGTGCTGCAGCAGGGCCATCAGCGTGGTCCAGGCGTCGGACGCGGCCGCAGGTGGCCTGAAGGACTCGACCGCGCCAGTGTGGTCCATCACTCTGCGCACGCTGGCTGGGCCCATGCCCGGCACCAAGCGCGCAGTGCGCAGCACGCTCAGGCGCGAAGCCGGGTTGTCAGCCCAGCGCAGCACGGCCAGCACGTCCTTCACATGCGCGGCTTCCATGAACTTGAGGCCGCCGTATTTGACGAAGGGAATGCCGCGGCGTGTCAGTTCCATCTCCAATGCCAGGCTGTGCGTGCCGGTGCGGAAGAGCACCGCCTGGCGCATCAGACGGATGCCGCTCTCGCGGGCACGCAGCACCGCGTCGGCCACGCCGTGGGCTTGTGCGGCTTCGTCTTCCACGGTCAGGAAGCGCGGCTTGCAGCCGGCCGTGCGCTGGCTCCACAGCTGCTTGGGGAAACGTTCGGCGGCCAGCGCGATGGTGGCGTTGGACGCCGCCAGCAACTCCGGCGTGCTGCGGTAGTTCTGCGTCAGCAGGTGCACCGCGGCGGGTGGATTGAAGCGCTGCGGGAAGTCCAGCACATGCCGCAGGTCCGCGCCGCGGAAGGCGTAGATGCTCTGCGCGTCGTCACCCACGGCCGTGAGCCCCGCGCCCTGCGGTTTGAGGGCATGGAGGATGTCTGCCTGCAGGCGGTTGATGTCCTGCACTTCGTCTACCAGCACATGGTCGAAACGTGCGCGGATTCGATCGGCCAACGTGCCTTGCTGCATCACATGCCACCAAGCCAGCAGCAGGTCGTCGAAGTCCAGCGATTGCTGCTGGCGCTTGGCCTCTGCATAAGCGTCAAAGAGCCGCTTGAGATCGACTTCATGGCCCATGCACCAAGGCCATTGCGCAGCGACCGCATCGGCCAGGTTCGTGCGTGTGTTGAGGCAGCGCGACAGGATGGCCGCGCAGGTGGCGGCCAAGGGCAGGCGGTGTTCACGGTCCGCCAGGCCCAGTTCCTGGCGCGTCTGGGCCAGCAGGTCCTGCGCGTCGGCGCGGTCCAGCACCGTGAAGCCTGCGCTCAGGCCGATGTGGACTGCCTCTTCACGCAGCAGCCGCACAGCCACGCTGTGGAAGGTGCCGCACCAGGGCAGCACGGGTGGCGGCATGCTGGCGGGCAGGCCGCGCGACTGGTGCAGCAGGCGCCCAGCGCGCCGTGCCATCTCACCGGCCGCACGGCGCGAAAACGTCAGCAGCAGCACACGCTGCGGGTCTGCGCCCTGATCCACCAGCCAGGCCAGGCGTGTGGCCAGGGTGTGGGTCTTGCCGGTGCCGGCGCCGGCAATGATCAGCAACGGCGCGCCGGCAGGGTCGTGTGACGCGGCGGCGGCTTGCTGCGGGTTGAGTGCAGCCAGGATCTGATCGGCAGGCATGCGCTACTGTATGCCCATCCAGATGAACCGAGGCGTGCGAGTTGGCCTGCCCGGAGGGACTCGAACCCCCGACCCCCAGCTTAGAAGGCTGGTGCTCTATCCAGTTGAGCTACGGGCAGACCGCGCGATTGTCCCGCAGCCCGCGTCGCCCCCGCCCAGGTCTAGCGGCGTTGGTACTGCGTGGCACCAAACAGCACTTCGCGTGACTTCTCGTCGGTGACGGGTTTGCGGGCGCCCGCCAGCACTTCGACGCCACGCATGACCGCAGGCCGGGCGGCTATCTCGTCGAACCAGCCCTTCAGGTGAGAGAAGTCGTTCCAGGCTATGCCCTGGTTTTTCCAGCTGCGCAGCCAGGGGAAGATGGCGATGTCGGCGATGCTGTAGTCCGGCCCCGCGATGTACTTGCTGCGGCCCAGCTGCTTGTTCATCACGCCATAGAGCCGCCTGGCCTCATTCGTGTAGCGGTCGATGGCGTAGGGCAGCTTCTCCGGTGCATAGATGCGGAAGTGGTGGGCCTGGCCCAGCATGGGGCCCACGCCGCCCACCTGGAACATCAGCCACTGCAGCACCTGGTACTTGGCGGCGACATCGTCCGGCAGGAAGCGGCCGGTCTTGCCGGCCAGGTACAGCAGGATGGCGCCGGATTCGAACAACGAGATGGGCTTCCCGCCAGGGCCGTCAGGGTCGGTGATGGCGGGGATCTTGTTGTTGGGGCTGATCGCCAGGAATTCGGGCTTGAACTGGTCGCCGGCGCCGATGTCGACGGCATGCACGCGGTACGGCAGGCCGCACTCTTCAAGCATGATGTGCACCTTGTGGCCATTGGGTGTAGGCCACGAATACACTTCAATCATCGTCGTTCTCCCAGGGCTTGCGCCATCGCGCGCAGGGACGTAGCGGTTCAACGGACTTTAGATCATGCTCGATGGATTGAAGCGTCTGTTCTCGGGGCCCGACGCACCCACTGACGAATGGGACGGCATCGCGCCCTGGGCCGCATCGCGCCAGTGCACCTACCGCGTGGTGCAGAACGAAGGCTTTGTCGTCGACGGCAAGCTGGGCACCACGGCCTGGCGGCTGGAATGGGGCCCTTCGCAGCGGCCCTACATCGAAGGCCATGAACTGCGCATCCGCTCTGAACTGGGACTGCCTTCCGAGCTGCAGGCCTTGGTGATGAACCGCATGCTGCAGGAAAGAATGGAGAAGGACGTCTTCGACCAGTACGTGGAAGGCGTGCAGACCCGAATCGACAACCAGACGCCGCCTGAAATGCGCTGGCTGGTGATGTATTCCAAGGTCTCGGGCAGCGACATGCCTGATCTGCGGGACCGCTACATCGCGCTGGCCAGTTCCAAGGTCTGGCTCAACCAGTGGCTGCAGGGGCCGCTGACACAGGCTATCTGTGCGCTGCGCCTGGAAACCGAGACGCCCGTGGTGTTGATGATCGGCCGCGGCCGCTTGATGCTGCGCACCGCACTGCGCGACGCGGACGTCGCGTCCATCCAGGGCTGGCTGCGGCTCTTTGAAACCGCCATGCGCGAAGCTCGCCGCGTGGCCAGCGATGGCACGGACGCCGCGTCGCCCACCACGCAGGCCAGCGCCTGGAGCAGCAGCGCTTTGCCTGGCGACGAGCGCACACCTTGACGTCAGGCGGCTGAAGGCCCTCAGGCCCTCAGCCCTTGGGCATCAGCTTGCCGAGTTCGATCTTGGCGATGGCGTTGCGGTGCACTTCGTCGGGGCCGTCGGCATAACGCAGTGTGCGGCTGAGCGTGTAGAAGTAGGCCAGTGGCGTGTCCTGGCTCATGCCGGCACCGCCAAAGACCTGCATGGCCCAGTCGATGACCTGGCAGGCCATGTTGGGTGCCACGACTTTGATCATCGCAATCTCGGCCTTGGCGCTCTTGTTGCCGGCCAGGTCCATCATCCACGCGGCCTTCAGCGTCAGCAGGCGGGCCTGATCGATCATGCATCGCGCTTCGGCGATACGTTCCTGCGTCACCGTCTGCTGGGCGATGGTCTTGCCGAAGGCCGTGCGGCTGACGGCGCGTTCGCACATCAACTGCAGCGAGCGCTCGGCAATGCCGATGAGGCGCATGCAGTGGTGGATGCGGCCCGGCCCCAGGCGGCCCTGTGCGATTTCAAAACCACGCCCTTCACCCAGCAGGATGGCGTCGGCCGGCACACGGACGTTGACGAAGTCCACTTCCATGTGGCCGTGCGGTGCGTCGTCGTAGCCGAAGACCGACAGCGGCCGCAGGATCTTGATGCCGGGTGTGTCCGCCGGCACGACGATCATGCTTTGCTGCGAATGTTTGGGCGCGTTGGCGTCGGTCTTGCCCATGAAGATGTAGACGGCACAGCGCGGGTCACCGGCGCCGCTGGTCCACCACTTGCGGCCGTTGATGACGTAGC
Source organism: Betaproteobacteria bacterium (assembly GCA_031411215.1). Lineage (GTDB taxonomy): Bacteria > Pseudomonadota > Gammaproteobacteria > Burkholderiales > Burkholderiaceae_C > Rubrivivax. The sequence goes on along the minus strand of JANOAM010000301.1, from coordinate 5,307 downwards.
TGTCACCGTCGCGTTTGATGTCGGCCTGGATGTTGGTGGCGTCGGACGAAGCCACCGCCGGCTCGGTCATCGCAAAGGCGCTGCGGATCTTGCCTTCCAGCAGCGGCTTGAGCCAGCGCTCCTTGTGTTCCGCCGTGCCGTAGCGTGCGAAGACTTCCATGTTGCCGGTGTCGGGCGCGGAGCAGTTGAAGACTTCACTGCTCCAGGGCACGGCGCCCATGATCTCGGACAGCGGCGCGTAGTCCTGGTTGTTCAGGCCGAAGGTGAACTCGGCATCACCCTTCGCCGCCGCACCCTCGGCGTGTGGCGGGAGAAACAGGTTCCACAGCCCTGCGGCGCGTGCCTTGGGTTTGAGTTCTTCGATCAGCTGCAGTGGCGTCCAGCGTTTGCCGGCGCGTGTGTTGGCTTCGATCTCCTCGAAGTAGCGCGCCTCGGCCGGGTACACATGCGCCGCCATGAAGGCGAGCAGGCGCGCCTGCAGTTCCTGCGTGCGCGGTGAGTATGAAAAGTCCATGTGCTTGTGCTCCTCAGGAACGGGTGGCGCGCTGCGCAAAGCCCCAGGCCATTTGCGCCAGCGGCCGCGTCGACGAACCCGTGGCGCGGGCCTGTGCACTGGACGCAATGCCGTCCACCACCCGCTTGGCAATGCCCTGCGTGATGCTGGCCAGCCGGAACAGGTTGTAGGCGAGGTAGAAGTTCCAGTCGGCGGCCAGCGCTTCGGGGCTGGCGCGGCCGGTGCGTTCGCAATATCGCCGGATGTACTCGGCCTCGGACGGGATGCCCAAGGCCGCATGGTCCAGCCCACCAATGCCGCGGAAAGTGCCAGGCGGGATGTGCCAGGCCATGCAGTGGTAGCTGAAATCTGCCAATGGGTGTCCCAGCGTGGACAACTCCCAGTCCAACACGGCCATGACACGCGGTTCGGTCTTGTGGAAGACCATGTTGTCCAGGCGGAAGTCGCCGTGCACCACGGATACCTGGGTCTCGTCGCGCGCGGTGGCCGGCATGTGCGCCGGCAGCCACTCGATGAGCCTGTCCATCTCAGCAATCTCTTCGGTCATCGAGGCCACGTACTGCTTGCTCCAGCGGCCGATCTGACGTTCAAAGTAGCTGCCGGGTTTGCCAAAGCCAACCAGGCCAATGGCATTTACATCCACACCATGCAACGCGGCGATGACGCGGTTCATTTCGTCATAGATGGCGCCGCGTTCGCTTGTGCTTGCACCGGGCAGGGACTGGTCCCACAGCACACGGCCGTCCATGAACTCCATGACGTAGAAGGCGCGGCCGATCACTGTTTCGTCTTCGCACAGCAGGTCCATGCGGGCCACCGGCACGTCGGTGCCGTGCAGCGCGCGCATGACTCGGAACTCGCGCTCGACGGCGTGCGCTGAAGGCAGCAGCTTGGCCACGGGGCCGGGCTTGGTGCGCATCACGTAGGCCTGGCCGGGCGTGATCAGTTTGTAGGTGGGGTTGGACTGACCGCCCTTGAACTGCTCCACGCTCAAGGGGCCGCTGAAGCAGGGCAGGTGCTGTTGCAGGTGGGCTTGCAGCGCGGCCACATCGAAGGCGTGGCTCTCTGCGACGGGCTTGGTGCCGGTGAAGTGTTCCATGGTGTCGGTAGTCAGCTTGGTGGTCGGCTCAGTGATCCGTTCAACGGTCGGCGATGACCAGCAGTTTTTCGCGCGACAGCACCACCAGCCGGGTGGGTTCCACACGCACCGCGCCCTCGCGTTCGAAGCCCTTCAGTTCCTGGTTGACACGCTGCCGCGACGCGCCCAGCAGCTGCGCCAGGTCTTCCTGCGCCAGTGCCAGGCCGATGCGGATTTCCTCGCCCTGCGCAATGCCGTAGCTCTTGGCCAGCAGAAGCAACTGTTTGGCCAGACGCGCCTGCAAGGGCCGCGTGTTGAGGTCTTCGAACTGGTTGAACATGAGCCGCAGGCGGCGGCAGTTCAATCGCAGCAAGGCGTCGTACAGCTCCGTGTGCTGCGCCAGCAGGTCCTTGAAGTCGGGCTTGCGCACCACCAGCATGGTGGTGGCGCCATGGGCGTCGGCGTCGTGCGTGCGCGGCAGGCCGTCGAAGAGCGCGATGTCGCCGAACCAGGTGCCCGGTTCCGCATAGGTCAGCGTGACCTGTTTGCCTGACAGCGACACCGAGCTGATGCGCACCGCACCACGCGCCACACCGCACCATTCGGCAGCCTCCGAGCCGCGCGTGGCCAGCGGGTCGCCGTCGGACAGCCGCCGCACCAGCGTGCGGGACAGGATCGCGCTCTGCAGCTTGGGTGACAGCTTGCTGAACCACGGACCTGTCTCGATGTTTTGTTGTTCTTCCAGTGTAAGAGCCGGGGTATTCATGGCTTGTCCCTGATGCGACAGCTGAGAGAGGATGAGCCGCTGATGCTAGTGCGCCTGAAGGCGCTTGAATCAAGGAGTCCCTCATGCCCGCACACATGCCTGCCATTCCCAACCGCCGCGGCCTGGTTTCTGACGCCGAATGGCGTCAGCGTGTGGACCTGGCCGCAGCCTACCGGCTGGTGGCACTGTTCGGCTGGGACGACCTGGTCTTCACGCACATCAGCGCGCGGGTGCCCGGGCTTGGCGGTGAGCACTCGGGTGAGTTCCTGATCAACCCCTACGGCTTCATGTTCGAGGAGATCACCGCTTCCAGCCTGGTGAAGGTGGACGCGCAGGGCAACAAGCTGGACGACTCGCCCTTTGACGTGAACCCGGCCGGCTTCACCATCCACAGCGCGGTGCACAACGCGCGGCATGACGCGGGCTGTGTGTTGCATGTGCATTCGCTCAACGGCATCGCGGTGTCGGCGCAGAAGGCCGGTGTGCTGCCTTTGTCGCAGCAGTCGATCTTTGTGCTCTGCTCGCTGGGGTACCACGACTACGAAGGTGTCGCCTTGCGGGACGACGAAAAACCGCGACTGGTGGCCGACCTGGGCGAGCGCAACTTCCTGATGTTGCGCAACCATGGCCTGTTGACCGTGGGCCGCAGCGTGGCCGATGCCTTCCTGTCCATGTACCTGTTCGAAACGGTCTGCACGATCCAGGTCCGCGCCATGGCCGGCGGCACGGAACTGCTGTCTGTGGACCCGCGCATCATCGCCACCGCGCAACAGCAAGCGGCCGCGGTGACGAAGGGGCTGGGCTCGTCGCTGACCTGGCCGGGCCTGTTGCGCCGGCTCGACCGGCGCAACCCCGGCTACGACGGTTGAACTGCCAGTGAGCAGCCCCTGATCGGCCCGAGTGTGGCGCCCTGCACGCCGCGGGGCCGATTGCGCGCGAAAGCGGCCGCAAAGGCCCGCTTTCCCAGGCTCCGGCAGAGGTGCCTCGGGGGGCTTCTCTGCTAGAGTGCATCGAGATCGCGCTTCCTCGCAAACCTTACTGCATGCACACAAATAGTCCCTGGCGGTGCTTGTCGACAGGCCTTGTCGCGGCCATGGCAGGGACAGCCGCTTCGGCGGCGGGTCTGGGTGCCGGTGCCGCCGGTGCTGTGCTGGGCCAACCCCTTGATTACGCCGTCCTGGTGCGCCTGGGCGCGGGCGAAACGCTGGCTGCCGAGTGTGTGGTGGCGGAAGTGATGAGCGGTGACCGCCGCGTGCCCGCCCCGTTGGTGCGCACGGTGGTCGAGATGACTGGCGCTGACTCGGCCCGTGTGCGTGTTCAGACGCAGACGGGCATCGACGAGCCGGTGGTGTCCGTCCAGCTGTCCGTGGGCTGCAGTTCCAAGATTTCCCGCCGCTATGTGGTGTTGGCCGACCCGCCCACCAGCAGTGTGGTCAGCGCCAATGCGACATCCTTGGCGCCGGCCTTTGCGGCGGCGCCGCCGCCTGCGGAGCCCGCCGCGGCGCCTGTACCTGCACTGGCGGCGTCTTCGCCTTCAGGGGTGCTTGCCGCCGAAGCTCCCGCGGCGCCAGCCACGGCGGGCCGCACGGCAACTGCAAGTGACGCCACGGTCCCGGCACTTGTCGCAGCGTCCGCCAGGCCCAGTCCCGAACGCCGCGTGGCGAGGGCCACGCCACGACCATCCAAGGTCGCAAGAGCTGTGCGCGCGCCGAAGTCGGCCTTGGCGCAAGAGCCCGTGGCCCGCCTGACACTGGACCCGACCGAGGCGGCAGTCCGCAGGACCGAGGCGTTGGCCGTGGAACAAGCCATGGCAGCGGTCGAGCAGGCCGCCAGCGCGGCGCGTGCGGCAGCGTCGGCGGCGTCCTCTTCGGCTGACCGCGTGGCGGTGCTGGAACGCACGGTGGAGCAGTTGCGCGCCGACGCCAAAGCCAGCAGTGAGCAAGCCGCCCAGCTGCGCAACCGCCTGCTGGCGACCGAGAGCTCGAACAACTGGACCTGGCCCTTGCTGGGCTTGGCCGGCGCGCTGGGTGCGCTGGCGGCCTGGCTGGCCTGGCGCCTGGGCCGTGCCAACACCGTGCGGCAGCAGGGCTGGAGCGCCGCGGCTGCGGCTGAACCGCGCACCATGGTGCCCACCGTCCAGGGCATGACCGAGCAACTGACCAGCCGGCAACCCACCGCGCCGGTGCCGTTCGTGACCTCGGAGCCGGTGATGGCCCAGGCTGCCACCGTGGCCTTGAACCGCCCGCGTGCTGCGCCGGCATGGCCACCGCCCGCGCCGGCCGTGTCCTGGCCGCCAGCACCCACCACGCTGCCGCCGCCTGACCTGCCGGACCTGCCGGAGCCGCAGGACACGTCCATGATGCGCACGCAGCCCCTGCCGCCGCAGGCGCTGCCGGATGGCGGTGCGCCCCGCGACGTGACCATCGAAGAGCTCATCGACCTGGAGCAGCAGGCCGAGTTCTTCATCGTGCTGGGCCAGGACGAATCGGCCATCGACCTGCTGGTGGAGCACCTGCGCAGCACCGGTGGCGGCAGTCCGCTGCCCTACCTGAAGCTGCTGGAGATCCACCACCGCCGCAACGACAACGAAGCCTATGAGCGCATGCGCTCGCGCTTCAACCACCGCTTCAATGCCTACGCGCCCGAATGGGGTGTGGACCTGACGCACGGCCGTGCACTGGATGACTACGCCGGTGTGCTGCCGCGCCTGCAGCAGGTGTGGCCGCGTCCGCTGGACGCCATGGCCGAGCTCGAGGCGCTGCTGTTCCGCAAGTCACGCGGTGAACTGTTCGAGTTGCCGGCCTATCGCGAGGTGCTGTTCCTGTACGCCCTGGCGCGCGACCTGCTGGACCGTGAAGCCGCCGACACCGGCAATGTGGACCTGCTGCTGCCGCTGGCCGACGGCGGCGACTTCAGCAGCACCGCGCCGGCCCCCTTTATGGGCCTGGA
>JANOAM010000300.1:0-2284 GCA_031411215.1 Betaproteobacteria bacterium | reverse complement strand
CCACCTTGTCGGGCAGCCAACTCCTGGGTTTTGTAGCGCATGAAAGCAGCCACGCCCTCGGCCATGCGCTTTTCCCATGCATCGGCAGCATTGATGTCTGGCAAGCGGCCCCGCTCCTGTTTGAAAGTTCTGGCGCGGGCTGTCAGTTCAACCGCCTCATCACGCGGAATGTTCACCTTCTTGGCCGCGATGCTGGCCTGCACCTGGCGCAGCGATTTCTCATCCATCGCCTTCGCCAGCACCGCGTAGGCGGCATCGAAAGGGTTGATGCGGTCGATCAGGTCGATGTCCAGGTCACGCACATTGACGAACTTGCGCACCCCGTCCAGCAAGGCGGTGCCGCCTTGCACCGGGGCACCGCCTGTGCCGCTGCCCGCGTTGTGGCCTGTGCTGCCGTCGTTCGCGTCCGCCTGTGCCAACAACAGCTTGGCCTGCTGCGTGACATTCATCGCAGCCACTGCGTGTTGGCGTATGGCTTCGTGGTCGCCTTCGCTCAATTCCGGGTAGCGCTCACGCACGATCTTGCCCATGCGCAGCTGCGTCAGCTCTTCGGGCAGGGTGTTTTCCTTGTCGAACAAGCCGCGCTCCAAAACGGTCTTGTCCTGCAAGAAGCTGGTGATGACCTCGTTCAAGTCTTCCTTGCAGATGCGCGTCGCATCTGCGCTTTTGGGTGTGGCCAGCCCGTTGATTTCCACATGCACCTGGCCCGTGTCCTTGTTCACCCCGGTGTTGCGGCCGCCCACCTTGTAGCCTTCATCGCCGTAGTCAAAACCTTCCTTGGGGCCCGTGTCTTTGGGCGTGAACTCGTAGCGCGGCGCCAGCACCTGCTCCATCAGCAGGCTGGCTGAAATGGCCTTGAGCATGTCGTTCACCGCCTCGGCCACGGCAGCCTGTTCGGCCGCGGGTTCGGCGATCAGGTTGGTGAAGCGCGCACGCTCCTTGCCTTCGGCGTCACGGGTGGCGCGGCCGATGATCTGCACGATCTCGGTCAAGCTGCTGCGGTAGCCGATGGTCAGTGCGTGTTCGCACCAGATCCAGTCAAAGCCTTCCTTGGCCATGCCCAGCGCAATGATCACGTCCACGTGGTCGCGGTCGCCCTTGTGCGCCGGGTCTTTCAAGGCGGCCAGCACGCGGGACCGTTGTGCCGGCTGGCTGTCGTCCACCAGGTCGGCCACCTTCAAGTTGCGGCCATCCTGGCCCCGCACCTGGTGGAAGCCGGTCAGCGGGTCAACACCCTTCCACTCGCCCAGCGCTTGCAGAATCTCGTTCACTTCGCGCTCTTTGTCTTGCAAGCTCTCGCGCGAATTGACACTGGGTATGTGGACGATGGTTTTCAGCGCCGGGTCCAACACCTTGGCAATGGCATCGACATAGCGGCCTGTGTAGAAAAAGTAGCCGATGTCCAGCGACTTGAGCCAGCGGTAGCCATTGAGCTGTTCGTAATAGGTGAAGGTCACCGTCTCGAAGCGGGCTTCATCCGCCGGCATCAGCACGGCTTCGCTGTCACCCCGGAAATAAGAGCCCGTCATGGCCACCACATGAACATGATCGCGGGCGATCAAGGCGCCCAACTGGCTGCCCAGCACATTGCCGGGGTTGCTGGAAACGTGGTGGAACTCGTCGATGGCAATCAAGCGTTGGTCAAAGGCTTCAACGCCCAATTCGTCCACCGCAAAACGGAAGGTGGCGTGGGTGCAGACCAGAACTTGGTCGGTGCTGGCCAGAAACTGGCGCACCGCGCCCACCTTGGACTTCGCCACGCGGGCCTCGTCCGTGCCGGGCGCGTTGCACAAGTTCCATTGCGGCGCCACCCGCCAGTCCCATTCGAAGCCGAACTGGCGCAAGGGTTCATCGGCAAAGCTGCTGCCGATGGAACGCTCGGGCACCACCACGATGGCCTGCTTCAAGCCCTGGTGGCCCAGCTTGTCCAGCGCAATGAACATCAGCGCGCGTGACTTGCCCGATGCCGGCGGTGACTTGATCAACAGGTACTGCTCGCCCCGCTTGGCGTAGGCCCGCTCCTGCATGGCGCGCATGCCCAGCGCATTGGCCTTGCTGGAAGCGCCGGTGCGCGCCGTGGTGATGGACACCGACGGCACGGTGTAGGCATTCGTCGGGTTGATGGGCTTGCCGGTCTCGCTCATGGCGCGTCGTTCCTGTGTGCGCCGTTGCCGGCCAGTTCACGCTCTATCGCCTCGATGCTGGGCAGGCTGGTTTGCAGCTCGGCAGGCAGGGATTCGAGCAGCTTGTATTCGGCGATGCCCATGGGTTGGGTTTTGTCACC
>JANOAM010000299.1:0-3546 GCA_031411215.1 Betaproteobacteria bacterium | reverse complement strand
GACGTGCACCTGATGGTGCAACCGGTGGACGCGCTGGCCCAGGCCTTCTGCAAGGCCGGCGCCGACATCGTCACCTTCCACCCGGACGCGTCAGCGCACGTGGACCGCACGCTGCAGGTCATCAAGGCCGAAGGCAAGCAGGCCGGCCTGGTGTTCAACCCGGCCATGCCGCTGGACGTGCTGGAATGGGTCATCGACAAGGTGGACGTGGTGCTCTTGATGAGCGTGAACCCGGGCTTCGGTGGCCAGAGCTTCATCGATTCCGCGCTGCGCAAGTGCGAGGTGGCGCGCCGCCTCATCGAGCGCAGCGGCCGTGACATCCGCCTGGAAGTGGACGGCGGCATCAAGGTCGACAACATCCGCCTTGTGGCCGATGCGGGGGCCGACACGTTTGTGGCCGGCAGCGCGATCTTCAGTCAGCCCGACTACAAGGCTGTGATTGACGCGATGCGGCGCGAACTGGCGCCCTAGAAAAGCCCGTCAGGTCCGGTCGATGCGGCGCGCCAGCACCACGCTGGTGGTGGTCTTCAGCACACCTTCAAACGCGCCAATCTCGTCCAGCAGCGCGTCCAGGCGAGACGTGCTGTCGGCGTGCAGCAGCGCCAAGTAGTCGAATTCACCACTCACCGAACACAGCTGACGCAGTTCCGGCAGCGTGGCCAGGCGTGCGGTGACCAGGCGCGCGGACTTCGGTTCTGTGGTGATGCCCACATACGCTTCCACGCCCTGTTCGCCTTCGTCACGCGCCAACTTCACGGTGTAGCCGACGATGACAGCTTGTTTCTCCAGCCGCGTCAGGCGGGCCAGCACGGTGGTGCGGGCCACACCCAACTGCCGCGCTAGGTCAGCGGCACTGGTGCGCGCGTCGGCCTGCAGCAGGGCGATGAGGCGGCGGTCGAGTTCGTCTAACAGCATGTGGACAGGATTGTGGAGTCACTCCGCATCACAGCCTGCCCCAGTTGCACTACAGTGCGCCAAAAGGACGCCGGAGCTGAACCAGATCAGCGCAAGGCGCCGCACAAGAAATGAAAAGGGAGCGTTGTCGAGTGAACCGAAGGGCGACGCATGAAAACACGCACAGTCACTATCTTCAGCGGTCATGTCTTTGAGGTGCCGCAAAGCATCCAGCGCATAGACCACCGCGCCACGCATGGCTGGCAATTGCGTTACGGCGGCACCAAGCTCTATTCCGACGGCCCGCCGGCCGACGGCACGGGCGCGGCCGAGTCGTTGCGCCTGGCCACCAAGGAACTGCTCAAGCGCATCGCGGAACTGCCCGCGCCTTCGCTGCTGCAGCGTGGACCCAGCGAAGGCAAGAAGAGCCAGCTGCCCGTGGGCATCTCCGGCCCTATCGTGCGCCAGCGGCGTGGCAGCGTGCTGCGTGACTGCAGCCTGGCCGTACTGATCCCGCGCTTTGGCGACAAGCCGCAGCGCAAGAGCATCTACATCGGCACGGAAAACACCTACACGGTGACGCGCTACAAGGCGGCGCTCAAACGAGCGCTGGAAATGCGCAAGGAAGCCGTCGCCGCCTATGAAGAGGCCGCCACCAAGGCCAAGCGAGCAGATGGCCGGGCGCACAAGAAAATGCTGAAGGCAGCGGGCTGAGCAATTGTTTGATTTGTTCGTCAAAATGACGAACTATGAAATCAATATGACGCATTGACTGTTTCTTTCGTCGCGGACCTTGCCTAGACTGGCCGGCAGATTCCACCCTCGACGAAAGACCCAGTCATGCGCATCACCCTGCTCGGTGCCGGCCACATTGGCCAGACCATCGCCCGCCTGCTCAGCCACACCGGCGACTATGACGTGACCGTGGTGGACCGCGCCGCGTCCGCGCTGGACAAGCTTTCCGGTGAGCCCGTGAAGACCCAGGTCGTGGAGACGGCAGACCCCGCTGCGTTGCTGAAGGCACTCCAGGGCCAGCAGGCCGTGATCAACGCGCTGCCCTACCACCTGGCCACCAACGCCGCCACCGCCGCACGCGAAGCCGGCGTGCACTACTTCGACCTGACCGAAGACGTGGCTGCCACGCGCACCATCAAGGCCCTGGCCGAAGGTTCGCGCACGGCTTTCATGCCGCAATGCGGTCTGGCGCCGGGTTTCATCGGCATCGTGGCGCACCACTTGGCCAAGAGCTTTGACACGCTGCACGAAGTGAAGATGCGTGTGGGTGCGCTGCCGGCCTTCCCCACCAACAGCCTCAAGTACAACCTGACCTGGAGCGTGGACGGCCTGATCAATGAGTACTGCCACCCCTGCGAGGCCATCCGCGGCGGCAAGAACATCGAGGTGCTGGCGCTGGAAGGCCTGGAGCACTTCAGCCTGGACGGCACCGAATACGAGGCCTTCAACACCAGCGGCGGCCTGGGCACCTTGTGCGAAACCTGGGCCGGCCGTGTGCAGTCGCTGGACTACAAGAGCGTGCGCTACCCCGGTCACCGCGACCTGATGAAGATGCTGCTGGAAGACCTGCAGCTGAACCAGGACACCGACACGCTCAAGGCCATCATGCGCAAGAGCATTCCCAGCACCATGCAGGACGTGGTGCTGGTGTTTGTGACGGTCAGCGGCCTGCGCGACGGCAACCTGGTGCAAGAAGTCTTCGCGCGCAAGATCTTCGCGGACCGCAGCGAGACGAACCCGCTGTCGGCCATCCAGATCACCACGGCCGCCGGCATCTGCGCGGCGGTGGATCTGTTCCGTGAAGGCCAGTTGCCGCAGAGCGGCTTCATCCGCCAGGAGCAAGTGGAACTGCCGGCCTTCCTGGCCAACCGCTTTGGCAAGGCCTACCAGCAGAGCCGGCAGGTGGAAAGCATCGGCTGAACCAAGGGATGGCCGGCGTGTCTGAAGACCGGGGACACTTGCGGCCATGCCCAGCACCAAGACTCCACCCAAGAAGCCCCGCCACCTGACGCCTGAACTGATCTGGCAGCTGGACCGTGTGGGCGCGCCGTCCCTGTCGCCGGACGGCGGCCGCGTGGTCTGCTCGGTGATGCGTTATGACACCGAGCGCAACGAAGGCCGTGCCGCGTTGTGGCTGCTGGACACGGCTGGCGGTGCGCCGCGGCAGCTGACCAGTTGCGGCACGCGTGACGGGCAGCCGCTGTGGTCGCCACGCGGCGACCGCATCGCCTTCCTGGCGCGGCGTGAGCAGGAAGGCGAGAAGGACAACAGTGCGCAGCTGTACGTCATTGCCCCGGATGGTGGCGAGGCCACGCGGGTCAGTCACTTCGGCCCCGGCATCGAGTCCTTCAAGTGGCTGCCGGACGGCCAGCGCATCGTCTTCTCGGCCTGGGTCTGGCCGGACGCCAAGAGCGTGGCCGATCATGACAAGCGCCACAAGGCCTGGCGGGACCGCAAAGAGACGGGCTACGTCACGTCCGACGCCTTCTACCGCTACTGGGACCAGAACGTGCCCATGGGCCGCGCGCTGCACCTGCTGCTGCTGGACGTGGGCACGGGGCGCATCACCGACCTCTTTGCCGGCAGCGGCCTGGAACTGCCGCGTGACGGCGAAAGCGATGGCGCCTTCGACGTGCG
>JANOAM010000298.1:0-2081 GCA_031411215.1 Betaproteobacteria bacterium | reverse complement strand
CCCCTTTCAAAAGCCCGCACCCATGCGCCCCACCCTTGTCTTCCAAGGTCAGGTCATCACGCCCGACGTCTTCGAGCAGCGGATGTTGCGATCCGCCGCGGCCTTGCAGGCGGCCGGCGTGGGCGACGGTGACGTGGTGGCGCTGCTGATGCGCAACAGCCCCGAGGCCATCGAACTGATGCTGGCCACGCGCCACCTGGGTGCGCAGTGGTGCCCGGTGAACTGGCACTTCAAGACCGACGAGGTGCAGTACATCCTGTCCAACAGCGGCGCCAAGCTGCTGATTGCCGACGCGGCGCTGGTGGCCACCCTACCCGGCCTGGATACCGGCGCCGTGAAACTGTGGACCGTTCGCGGCAGCATGCCTGGCCTTCCCGCCTGGGAGCCGCTGCGCGACGCCACGCCGCCCCTCACCACACCCGCCGCGGCACCACGCGGCGCCATGTTCTACACGTCAGGCACCACCGGCCGGCCCAAGGGCATCCTGCGCCACGCCTTCACCGCGCCGCAGGCGCTGGCGGCCACCGAGATGCGCCGCATGGCCTACGGCGCGGAACCCGGCATGCGTGCCTTGCTGAGCGCACCCTGGTACCACAGCGCACCCAACAGCTACGCGCTGGGCATCGCACAGGACAGCGGCACGCTGTTCGTGGAAGAACGTTTTGACCCAGAACGCACGCTGCAACTGATCCAGGAACAGCGCCTGACCCACGCCTACCTGGTGCCCACGATGTACGTGCGCATGCTGGGCCTGCCGGCCGACGTGCGTGCCCAGTACGACCTCCGCTCCATGCGCTTCGTGTCGTCCACCGGCAGCCCCTGCGCGCCGGACATCAAGCGCGCCATGATCGACTGGTGGGGCCCCGTCATCCACGAGTGTTACGGCGCCAGTGAACTGGGCTACATGACCCTGCTGACCAGTGAACAGGCCTTGCGCAAGCCCGGCTCCGCGGGCCCGGCGATGCCCGGTGTGGTGGTGAAGATCCTGGACGAAGCAGGCCAAGAGCAACCCGCGGGCACGGCAGGCCTGATCTACATCGACCAACCCGCCACGCCGGACTTCAGCTACGTCGGCAACGCCGAAGCCCGCGCGCGCATGGAACGCGACGGCCTCAAGACCATGGGCGACATCGGCTACCTGGACGAAGAAGGTTTCCTCTTCATCGTCGACCGCCAGGCCGACATGGTGATCAGCGGCGGCGTCAACATCTACCCCGTCGAAATCGAACACGTGCTGCAGACCATGCCCGGCGTGGCCGACTGCGCGGTCTTCGGCGTCCCCGACGACGAGTTCGGCGAAGCGCTGGCCGCCGCGGTGCAGGCGCTGCCGGGCTCATCATTCACAGCGGAAGACGTGCGCGTCTGGCTGCGTGAACGCATCAGCGGCTACAAGGTGCCCAAGGTGGTGACGCTGCACGACCAACTGCCGCGCGAAGACACCGGCAAGATCTTCAAGCGCAAGCTGCGCGACCCCTACTGGGCGGGGCGCGCGCGGCGTGTCTGAGGCGCTTCTGAAGGCATCGGCTCAGCTGCTCAGCCCGGCGAGGTTGAGCGTGTGCGAATGGCCCAGCCACAGCGCGCAATCGCGGTGGTCACGCAGTTCATCGTCCGTGTTGGGATGCACAAACACATCCAGCTCGCCATGGTTCAGCGCCAGCCACGCCAGCACCTGCGGGAAGTCGGCCGCGGTGACAGCTAACTGGTAGCTCCACTTCGGATGTGGGCCCACAGGACGTTCGTGGAAGCGGCCCATTTCCATCTTGCCATCCAGTTCCACGTTGATCACTTCGCGGAACGCCCAAGCTTCGTCGCGGCCGGTGGCGTCGAAGTAGATGTGGGCATGCCAGCTTTCGATGGCGGATGTGTGCAGCAGGTTCATGCGGTTGCATGGTACGCCGCATGTCTATTGCTGCACGAGCTGCGGCCAGCGGGTGACCGCCTCCGCTCATGTCCCCCGGAACCACTTGCTGGCGCAAGTGCTTCCTCCTCCTAATACTCTTACGCACCCCCGTTGCGCTGAAGGGGGCCCGCCCGGTTGACCCCGTTCTCCTCCTTGGGACACCAAGCCCGAAGTAAAGACC
>JANOAM010000297.1:0-7680 GCA_031411215.1 Betaproteobacteria bacterium | reverse complement strand
CCTGAGCGGCTTTCTCAACGAGAAGCCCGTAGCCGCCCTGCGCGACGACCTGAAGCTGCTGGGCCTGACCCGCGACGAAGCCGCGCTGGAAACCGAGGACCATGTGTCCTATGTCTTTGAGGTGATGCGCTACCTGATCGCTGGCGACGATGTGGCGGTATGCAACCTGGAGCAGCAGCGCAAGTTCTTCCGCGCCCATGTGCAGAGCTGGGTGACGCAACTCTGCGACGCCACCGCCCAGCACCCGCGTGCCGAGGTCTGGCGCGCCGTGGCCGGTTTCACCCGCGAGTTCATGGCGGTGGAAACGCAGGGCTTTGACATGCTGGAAAGCTAGAGTCCTGAAAGTGAAACGCCCATGATCGATCCGCAAGACATCACCGGTCTCATCCTCTGCGGCGGCCGCGGCTCGCGCATGGGTGGCGTGGACAAGGGCCTGCAGAACCACAACGGCATGCCGCTGGCGGTACATGCCCTGCTGCGGCTGCAACTGCAGGTGGGCCACGTGCTCATCAATGCCAACCGCAACCTGGCCGCCTATGAAAGCATGGGCGTGCCCGTCTGGCCCGACCCCATGGCCGACTACCCGGGGCCGCTGGCCGGCTGGCTGGCCGGGCTGGAACATTGCGAAACGCCTTACATGCTGACGGTGCCCTGCGACACGCCGAACTTCCCGCAGGACCTGGCCACGCGTCTGGCCCAGGCGCTGGAAGCCGAAGACGCCGACATCGCCATGGCCGCATCCATGGAAGACGGCCACCTGCAGGTGCAGCCGGTGTTCTGCCTGCTCAAGACGACGCTGATTGAAAGCCTGGTGGCCTATCTCACCAGTGGCCAGCGCAAGATCGACAAGTGGACCGCGTTGCACCGCTGCGCCACCGTGGTGTTCGATGACGACGCGGCCTTCTTCAACGCCAACACCGCGGAAGACCTGCGCACGCTGGCAGCCAAGTCCTGACCGGGGATCAATCTCCCAAGTCGATCAGGCCGGCCAGCGGCGCTGCCGACAAACCGGCGGGCAAGGCAAAGTCCGCCACCACCCAGGCGCGGTGCTGGTCAACGGCCGCCTCGTTCAAGAGTTCGTCCACCACGCCGCGCGAACGGGCGTCCAGCGCCGCATAAGGCGTGTCCAGCAGTGTCAGCGCAGCGCCGCTGGCGACAGCAGCCACCAGGCCCAGCTTGCGGCGGCTGCCGGTGGACAGCATGTACAGCGGCTTGTAGGCATGGGCTTGCAGGTCCAGCGCCTGCAACAGCCGCTGCGCCAAAGGCTCTGACCAGGCTGGCTGTTGCGCGCGCTGTGCCGCCAGCCAAGCCGTCAGCGGTGTGGCGTCCTGCGCCGGGTCGGCCGGGTGAGCAAAGTGCACCGCATCGGTCGTGCGAATCAATGTGCCCGCGGTAGGCCGCAGCTGCCCGGCCAGCACACGCAACAACGTGGTCTTGCCACGCCCATCGCCGCCACGAACCAGCGTGAGCCCTGGCGTGATGCGGAAGCCCAGGCCCGCCAGCACCGGCACCGGCACGCCGGCAACGACCAGGCCCAGGCCTTCAGCGGTCAGCAGGGCGTGGGCCGGCACGGTGGTTCAGGCCAGCGCGGTGCTGACTTCCGTGCGGCCCTTGGTCATCAGCTTGTGGATGGGGCACTTGTCGGCCACGTTGAGCAGTTCCTGGCGCTGCGCGTCGCTCAGTGGGCCACCCAGCTTCAGCACCACCTTCAGGCGGTAGAGACCCGAGCGCTCTTCGCTGTCGTCGCGCTCCACCGTCACTTCCACGTCTTCCAGCGGGATCTGCTTGCGCCGGGCGTACCAGACCAGAGTCAGCGCTTTGCAAGCACCCAGGGCGCTGTCGTAGACCTCGTGCGGGCTCGGGCCCAGGTCCTCGCCACCGTTGCTGTCGGGCTCGTCCACGGCCAGCGTGTGCTGGCGCATGTGGACGACATGCTTCATCTTCTGCGTGCGGTCACGCACCACCTGGATCGCCATCGCAAGCCTCCTGCTGTTCAAGGTCAAAGCCCATTGTCGCCATGCCTGCGTTGGCTCGGCCAGCAGCAAGCCGCCGCGTAAACTTTGTCGCCATGAATGCCGCGCACCCACCCACCGAAACCTGGCCCCACGCCACGGTGCTGGTGGTGGACGACGAGCCCGGCATGCGCAACTTCCTGCAGAAGACCCTGGCTGCACGCGCCGGCGAGGTCATGACCGCCGGCAGCGCGGAAGAGGCTGAAACACTGCTGCAGCGCCACCGCTTCGACCTGGTGATCCTGGACATCACCATGCCGGGCAAAAGCGGCATCACGCTGCTGCAGGAGATGCGCCAACGGGGTGACGCCAGCGAGGTGATCCTGATCACCGCCTTCGCCGACCTGGACACCGCCATCGAAGCGCTGCGCGCCGGGGCCGGCGACTTCCTGCTCAAGCCCTTCCGCGTGGCGCAGGTGCTGGGGGCCTGCAAGCAAGTGCTGGAGCGCGCGCGCCTGAAGCGCGAGAACTGGGTGTTGAAACGTGCGCTGCACCAGCGCACGCAAGCCGCTGATGGGCTGGTCGGCCGGAGCATCGTCATCAAGGGCCTGCAGAGCGCGCTGCACCGGGTGGCGGCGGTGGACAGCACGGTGCTGCTGACGGGTGAATCGGGCACCGGCAAGGAACTGGCCGCGCTGGCCCTGCACCGCTTGAGCCCACGCGCCGCCGCGCCCTTCGTGCCGGTGAACTGCGCCACGGTGTCGCCCGCGCTGATCGAGGCTGAACTCTTCGGCCAACCCGGCCGCGACGGCCTCTTCATCTACGCCCAGGGCGGCACGCTGTTCCTGGACGAGGTGGCCGAACTGCCCTTGCCGCTGCAGGCCACGCTGCTGCGTGTGCTGGAAAACCGCCACATGCGGCCGGTGGGCAGTGAGCAGGAAATTCCCGTCAACGTGCGCATCGTCGCGGCCAGCAACCGGCCGCTGCGTGACGAGGTGGAGGCCGGCCGCTTCCGCGCCGACCTGTACTACCGCCTGCAGGTGGTGGAGATCACGCTGCCGCCGCTGGCCGCGCACAAGGAAGACATTCCGGACTTGGTGGCGCACTTCATCGACACGCTGTCGCCGCAGTTGGGCGTGCTGCCCATCGAGGTCAGCGCCGACGAGATGCACTACCTGCAGCAGTACGCCTGGCCCGGGAACGTGCGGGAGCTGCGCAACCTGATCGAACGCTCACTCATCGTCGGTGCGCTCAACGTGTCGGCGCTGTACCAGGGCCTGTCGCGCACGGCGCGGGTACGCCCGCCGCCTGCACCGGCGCTGGACGGACCCACGGACCTGCAGACGCTGGAAAAGCGCCACATCCTGGCGGTGCTGGAATCGGTGGACGGCGACAAGACACGCGCGGCGCAGCTGCTCGGCATATCACGCCGCACGCTGGAGCGTCGCTGCTCTGAATGGGCGCTGGTTTGACCGAAGGACGCGCACCCGGCCTGTTCGCCCAGCTGTCGATCCGCAACAAGCTGCTGGTGATGGTGCTGCTGCCCTTGCTGGGTGTGCTGCCCATGCTGGGGGCCGGTCTGCTGTGGTGGGGCAGCGAGGCGCTGGACAGGTTGCTGGTGACCAAGGTGCGTTCCGATCTGGCGGTGGCTCAGGGCTACTTCGAACGTGTGCTGGGCGAGATCGGCGCCAGCGCCACCGGGGTGGCCGAGTCCGCCACGCTGCTGCAGACCCTGCAGACGCGCATGGCCGACACGCCGGCCCTGCTGCAGCAACTGGCGCAGCGCGAGAAGCTGGATTTCATCCGCCTGCTGCCGCCCACAGCGAACCTGCCTGACCGCACCAGCGTGGAGGTGTTGGAACCCAGCGCACAGGACCTGCTGTCACCCGCGCTGCGCCAGCGTGTGCCGGTGCCGCTGGTGGACACGCGCAATGCCTCACCCACGGCGCGCACGGTGGAAGACCGCGCGATGGTGCTGCTGGCCACACGCGCCGTCCGGGCGCCGGGCGGCCCCGTGCTGGGCCACCTGCAGGCCGGTGTGCTGCTCAACCGCAACCTGCCTTTCATCGACCACATCAACGAGATCGTCTACCCGGAAGGCTCCCTGCCGTTTTCCGAATGGGGCAGCCGCGGCACGGCCACACTGTTCCTGGACGACGTGCGCATCAGCACCAACGTGCGCCTGTTCAACGCCGCTGGCAGTGAAACTGAAAAGCCCGGTGACAAGCCAGGTGACAGCAGAGCGATCGGCACCCGCGTCTCGCACAGCGTGCGTGAACGGGTGCTGGACAGCGGTGTCACGTGGCTGGACCGTGCCTTCGTCGTCAGCGACTGGTACGTGTCGGCCTACCAGCCGCTGGCCAACAGTGCGGGCCAGCGCGTGGGCATGCTCTACGTGGGTGTGCTGGAGCGGCCCTTCACGCTGGTGAAGTACGGCGCGCTGGCCAGCATCGGACTGCTGTTCTTCGCCGTGATGATCCTGGCGTCCTTCGTGTCGCTGCGCTGGGCGCGGGGCATCTTCCGGCCGCTGGAACAGATGGAAGCCACCATGCAGCGCGTGGAAGGCGGCGCGCTGGACGCACGTGTGGGCGCGGTGGCCAGCCTGGACGAGATCGGTCGCCTCGCCGCGCACCTGGACCGCCTGCTGGCCGTGATCGACGAAAACACACGCCACCTGGACGCCAAGGTGGCCGAACGCACACGCGAACTGGCCGCCGCGCAGAAGCAGCTGGTGATGAGCGAAAAGCTGGCCACCGTGGGCCAGCTGACAGCCAGCATTGCGCACGAGGTCAACAACCCCATCGCCGTGATCCAGGGCAACCTGGACCTGCTGCGTGAACTGCTGGGACCGCTTGCCACCGCCAAGGTGGCAGCCGAACTGAAGCTGGTGGACGAGCAGATCGAACGCATGCGGCTGATCGTCACGCAGCTGTTGCAGTTCGCCAAGCCAGGCGAGTTTGCGGGCTACGTGGAAGCGGTGGACAGCGCGCGTGCGCTGGAAGACTGCCTGGTGCTGGCCGGCCACCAGATCGCGCGCAGCGGCATCGTGGTGCAGCGCGACTTCCGCGCCACGCAATGGCCGCAGCTCAACAGGCACGAACTGCAGCAGGTGCTGGTGAACCTGATGGTCAATGCCCTGCACGCCATGCCCGAAGGCGGCACGCTGGGCCTGGCCACGCGCGACGTCGACGCCGACACGGTGGAAATCACCGTCAGCGACACCGGCGCGGGCCTGCCCGATGAACTGCTGGCGCGTTTGTTCCAGCCCTTCGTGACACGCCGGCCCGACGGCACGGGCCTGGGCCTGTGGATCAGCCGTGGCTTGGTCGAACGCTATGGCGGCGACATCCGCGCCGCCAACCGTGCGGACGGCCCCAGCGGCGCGGTGTTCACTGTGAGTCTGCGTGTCACCGCCGCCGACTAAGGGTCTTCACCAGTCTCGCTTCCACGGTGCTGCGCGTTGGCAGCATGGAAACGTCATGCGCTGGCCTCAGCATGCGCACCAGCGGACCTTCCATGGCCCTGCCACGGGTGTGCCGACAGCGTCGGACCCTAGGGCAAGATGGGATCTGCATTTTTTTCGGAATTGACTGCGGTCAATCTTTTTTTCGCACGCAAGTCTGACGATCCGCCCGAACGTTCCGGGTGACAGGGCAGCGACAGACCAGGCCCAACCCTCAGCCCCTTTACATGTTAGGAGACACGATGTTCAAGTCAGGAAAGTCGCCCCGCAGCAAGAGCCTTTTCCGCGCGGCTGCGTCAGTGCTGGCGGTGGCCGCGTCGCTGGCCACAGGTTCTGCGCTGGCCGCCTGGGAACCGAACAAGCCGGTGGAGTTTGTCGTGCCGGCCGGCACCGGCGGCGGTGCGGACCAGATGGCGCGCCTGATCCAGGGCATCATCGTCAAGCACAAGCTGATGAAGGAATCGCTGGTCGTCGTCAACAAGTCGGGCGGCGCCGGTGCAGAAGGCTTCCTGTCGGTCAAGGAGGCCAAGGGCGACCCGCACAAGCTCATCATCACGCTGTCCAACCTGTTCACCACCCCCATGGCCACCGGCGTGCCCTTCACCTGGAAGGACATGACCCCGGTGTCGATGATGGCGCTGGACCAGTTCGTGCTGTGGGTGCACGCCGAGGCGCCCTACAAGACGGCCAAGGAATTCATCGCTGCCGTCAAGGCCGCTGGCCCGCTGAAGATGAAGATGGGCGGCACGGGCTCCAAGCAAGAAGACCAGATCCTGACCGTCGGTCTTGAAAAGGCCACCGGCACCAAGTTCATCTACATCCCCTACAAGGGCGGCGGTGAAGTGGCGGTGCAGCTGGTGGGCAAACACGTGGACTCCACCGTCAACAACCCGATCGAAGCCGTCGCCCAGTGGCGTGCCGGCCAGTTGCGCCCGCTGTGCGTGTTTGACGACGAACGCATGCCGCACAAGACCAAGGTCACCGACACGATGTCCTGGTACGACATCCCCACCTGCAAGGAAGCAGGCGTGCCGACCGACTACGTGATGCTGCGCGGCATCTTCATGGCGCCGGGCGTGACGCCGGACCAGGTGGCTTTCTACGTCGACCTGATGAAGAAGGTCCGCGACACGCCGGACTGGAAGGACTACATGGAGAAGGGCTCGTTCAACGTCACCTCCATGTCCGGCCCGGAATTCCGCAAGTGGCTGGAATCGGCTGAGACCATGCACCGCCAGCTGATGACGGAAGCCGGCTTCCTGGCCAAGTAAATGGCCAAGTGAGGCCCCCGCGGCGGCCACGGCGCCCCCTGGGGAACTGCCGCTAGCCGCCGCCCTGTTCACCTGTTGCAATCGTGCTGATGCCCGTGCACCGGGCCGCAGCATGGCAGCGCCTGCCCGCGTTCGACCGAATCACTTCCCTGCAGTACCTGGAGCAAGACATGTCAGACAACCCGCAAACCGGCGAAGGCACGAGCCCGGCCGTGGCCAAGAACCACACGGTGGATGCCGTGGTGGCCGTTGTGCTGCTGATCATCGGCGGCGTCGTGATCTACGAGGCACGGCGCCTGGGTGCCGGCTGGGGCAGTGATGGCCCGGAGGCCGGCTACTTCCCGTTCTACATCGGCCTGATCCTGTCGATATCTGCTCTCGGCATCCTGTACCAGGCCACCTTCAGCAAGAACAAGGACACCGACGTCTTTGTCGACCGCGAGCAGCTCAACCGCGTCGCGTCGGTGTTCCTGCCGGCCATGGTCTATGTGCTGGCCATCATGTTCCTGGGCATCTACGTGGCATCGGCGGTCTACATCGCCCTGTTCATGATCATCCTGGGCAAGTACACGCCGCTGAAGAGCGTGGTGCTGGGCATCGCGGTCAACGCGTTTTTCTTCATGATGTTCGAGGTCTGGTTCAAGGTGCCGCTCTACAAGGGCAGCCTGGAGCCACTGCGCTTCCTCGGCTACTGACCCGCCCTGCCCCGCACTGTCCCGTCACGGAGTACCAAGAAAATGGAAGAACTGAGTGCATTGATCCAGGGCTTTGGGGTGATCCTGACGCCCATGAACATCGGTCTGATGTTCGTCGGCATCATCCTGGGCGTGTTGATCGGCGTGTTGCCCGGCCTGGGCGGCGCCAACGGCGTGGCCATCCTGCTGCCGCTGACCTTCACCATGTCGCCGACCTCGGCCATCGTGATGCTGTCCTGCATCTACTGGGGCGCGCTGTTCGGCGGCGCCATCACGTCCATCCTGTTCAACATCCCCGG
>JANOAM010000296.1:0-2788 GCA_031411215.1 Betaproteobacteria bacterium | reverse complement strand
ATGCCGGCCGTGCCGGCCAGGCCGTCCAGCAACGCGGGGTTCAGGT
Source organism: Betaproteobacteria bacterium (assembly GCA_031411215.1). Taxonomy (GTDB): domain Bacteria; phylum Pseudomonadota; class Gammaproteobacteria; order Burkholderiales; family Burkholderiaceae_C; genus Rubrivivax. The sequence continues at coordinate 2,742 of JANOAM010000296.1, read as the reverse complement.
CCGTGGCGATGACCTGTGCGCCTTCGCGCGCAAAGGCTTCGGCCACCGCGCGGCCTATGCCTTGGCCGGCTGCTGTGACAAAGGCGGTCTTGCCCTGGAGTCGTTGACTCATGTGAGGTTCCTGTGGTGCATGTTGGGAAGGAGAGAAAGAAAAGAAGCGAGAAGCGGGCGCCGCCTTGCTCAAAGCCCCATGGTCCGCGGCAACCACAACGATATCGACGGGATGTAGGTGAGGATCACCAGCGCGGCCAGCAGTGGCACCAGCCAGGGCAGGATGGCGATGGTCGTGCGTTCCACCGTCAGCTTGGCCACACGGGCCAGCACGAACAGCACCATGCCCATGGGCGGGTGCAGCAAGCCGATCATCAGGTTCAGCACCATCACCAGGCCGAAATGCACCGGGTCCACACCCAGTTGCCGCGCAATGGGCAGCAGGATGGGCACGAGGATGGTGATGGCGGCGGTCGGCTCCAGGAAACAGCCCACGAACAGCATCAGCAGGTTGGCCATCAGCAGGAACAGCCAGGGCTCCTTGGTGACGGCCAGCACCCATTGCGCGATGGCGGCAGTGACGCCGGTGGCGGTCAGCATCCAGCCGAAGATGGACGCCGCGGCCACGATGAACATCACCGTGGCGGTGGTCTCCACCGTGTCCAGGCAGACCTTGACGAACATGCGCCACGACAGCGTGCGGTACCAGGCCAGGCCCAGCACCATGGCCCAGACGCAGGCGGCGATGGCGCCTTCGGTGGGCGTGAACAAGCCCGTGCTCATGCCGCCTATCAGCAGCACCGGCGTCATGATGGGCAGCACGGCTTGCCACTTGAACAGGCGGTCGCCGATGAAGAGCAGCACGATGCCGATGATCACCGTGGCCTGCGCGTGCGCGCCCCACTGCACCGCGTAGTACAGGGCCACGGGCCAGACGATGACCACCGCAGTTTCCATCAGCGCCTTGCCCAGGCGGCCCCAGTGGAACTGGATGTCGCCGCCCCAGCCGTTCTTGTGCGCGAAGTAGGCGACGGTCAGCATCATCAGCAAGGCCATCAACACGCCGGGCAGGATGCCGGCCAGGAACAGCGCACCGACCGACACGTTGGCCATCATCGCGTAGATCACGAAGGGCAGGCTGGGCGGAATGATGGGCCCCAGCGTGGCCGACGCGGCGGTGACGCCGACGGCAAATTCAAGGTCGTAGCCATGGTCCTTCATGGCCTTGATCTCGATGGTGCCCAGGCCCGCGGCGTCGGCGATGGCCGTGCCGCTCATGCCGGCAAAGATCACCGAGCCCAGCACATTGACATGGCCCAGGCCGCCCTTGAGCCAGCCCACCAGCGCCAGCGCAAAGTTGTAGATGCGGTTGGTGATGCCGGCGTTGTTCATCAGGTTGCCGGCCAGAATGAAGAAGGGCACCGCCAGCAGCGGAAAGCTGTCGATGCCGCCGATCATGCGGTGTACCACTGCGAAGGCCGGCAGGTCGCCGCTGATCAGGATGTAGATCAGCGACGAGCCCGCCATGGCGATGGCCACGGGCAAGCCGCCGGCCATCAGGAACAGGAAGATGATCTTCAGCATGTCAGTTGCTCCACCGCACTACGCGCGACCCACGGCGTACGAAACGTCAGAAGCCGCATGCGGCCCTTTGCAGTCGTTGGATTTGTGGCGGTCGCGTGCGCTTGGGGTGCCCCGCTGCGCTCATGTCCCCCGCCCCAACTTGCTGCGCAAGCTGGGGCTCCTCCTTTACTTCGCTCCGCAGGGCACCCCAATCGCCCGCTCTCACACCAGCGGTGGCGTACCACCTGCAAGCGCGCCGCGATGGTGGTCGGACGAGGGCAATGGGTACCGGGCGCAGCGAAGTAAAGGAGGAGCCGCAGGCTGCGCAGCAGACTGTGGCGGGGGACATGAGCGGAGCCCGGTACCCGTTGGCCTCGTCCCGCCACAGAACGTAGAGCGAATGACTGCAACGGGCCGCCAGCGGCCGCATCGAACGAGCGTGATCCTGGGGGCGTGTTCATCAGCGGTCCGCCATCGTTGACTCGGGGCGCTCCAGCACGCTGTAGCCGCGCTGCCAGTGGATCTTCAACACCCACAGGGACCGCAGCGCCATCGTCGCAAAGCCGAACAGGCACACGCCGTAGACGATGTTCATGGGCAGGTCCACGATGGTCATCTGGTAGTTGCCCATCTTCTGCATCATCAGCACCGTGAGCACCGTCATGGCCGCGAAGAAGGCCGCACGCAGCACATCCACCAGCCCTGACAGTCCTCGTGCCATGGACTTTGGCAGGTAGCGGTACAGCAGGTCCACCTGGATGTGGTTGTTCTTGGCCACGCCGATGGCCGCCCCCACGAACACCGTGCCGATCAGCAGGTAGCGTGCGATCTCTTCCGTCCAGCTGGCGCTGTCGTTGAACACGTAGCGGGTGATGAACTGGTGGAACACCACGCCGCCCAATGCCCAGAACAGCAGCAGCGCCAGCCAGGCTTCGGCGGGTGTGTCGCTGAAGTCCACTTCGTCGTCGACGGCGTGGAATTCACCGTCGTCGCCCATCACCTTGGGGCCGGCGTCGAGATCAATGCTCATGGGGTGGCCCGCTTGCCTACTTGATGGCCACGATGCGGTCGTAGTCCTTGCGGTCGAAGCCCATGGACTCCACCGTCTTGGCCTTCAGCACTGCGTCCACGAAGCTCTGGCGGTTGACGGTGTGCACGCCCAGTCCCTTCTGCTTGAACAGGTCGACC
>JANOAM010000295.1:0-5116 GCA_031411215.1 Betaproteobacteria bacterium | reverse complement strand
GCGATGTAGGTCGGCACACCCACCGCGCGGCTCATGCTGTCCGCACCCACCAGGATGCCGGCGACGAAGACCGCAGCGGCCACCACGCCCAGCGGATGCAGGGCGGCCAGCATGGCGATCACCACGCCGCTGGTGCCATAGCCGGGGCTCATGTCCAGCGTCACGTAGCCCGCGCGGCCGGCCACTTCCACCGCACCGGCCAGACCGGCCAGCGCGCCGGAGATCAGCGCCACCTTCACGGTGACCCAGGCCACCGGCATGCCGGCAAACGCGGCGGCGCGGGCGCCCGAACCCACGGCGCGGATCTCCAGCCCCAGCGTGCTGCCATGCAGCAGCAGCCACAGCAGCACGGACGCGACCAGCGCACCCAGCAGGCCCGTGTGCACGCGGCTGCGTGCGATGAGCTTGTCCAGCTGCAGCGTGTCCTGGATGGCTACGCTCTGCGGCCAGCCCATGGCGGTGGGGTCCTTCATCGGCCCGTCCAGCATGGCGCCGACAAACAGCAGCACGATGAAGTTGAGCAGCAGGGTCGTGACGACCTCGTCGACCGCAAAGCGGCTCTTCAAGAGCGCCGGCACCAGCAGGAGCAGCGCGCCGGCCAGCGCAGCGGCAGCCATCATCAACGGCAGCAGCAGCCACGGGCTGGCGGCAAAGCCGTCACCACCATGCAGCCCGCCCACGGCCACGGCGGCCAAGGCGCCCAGGTAGAGCTGGCCCTCACCGCCGATGTTGTACAGACGCGCCCGGAAGGCCACGGCCGCGGCCAGCCCGGTGAAGATCAGCGGCGTGGCGCGGGTGAGCGTTTCGGTCAGTGCGAAGCGGCTGCCAAAGCCGCCCTGCAGCAGCAACGCATAGGCCTGGCCGACCGGCGCGCCGGCCCAGGCCACCAGCAGCGAACTGATGGCCAGCGTGAAGGCCAGCGCGGCCAGCGGTGCGCCTATCAGCAGCGCGCGTGGTGTGGTCTCGCGGGCTTCAAGCCGCAGCATGTTCGCTTTCCATGGCAGCCCCGCCCGTGAGCTCACCCGCCATCGCCAGGCCGATGCGCGACAGCGACCACTCGGCGGCCGGCAGCGCCGGGCCCAGCACACCGTGGTGCATCACGGCGATGCGGTCAGCCAGCGCAAAGACCTCGTCCAGGTCTTCGCTGATCACCAGCACCGCGCTGCCGGCCGCGGCGGCGTCCAGCAACTGCTGGTGCACATAGGCCACCGCGCCCACGTCCAGGCCCCAGGTGGGCTGGTTGGCGACGATCAGCGGCGGCCGCTGGCTGCCGCCCAGCGCACGGCCCAGGATCAGCTTCTGCATGTTGCCGCCGCTCAGCTTGCGTGTGGTGGTCAGCACGCCGTTCGCCTCCGCGCCACGCACGTCAAAACGCTGCAACAGGCCTTGCGCAAAGGCCATGGCGGCGCTGCGCTTCAACCACCCCAGGTGCGAAAACGCAGGCTCCGGGTAGCGCTCCAGCACCGCGTTTTCCCACAGCGCCAGGTCGCCGACCACGCCTACCGCGTGGCGGTCTTCGGGCACACGCGCCACACCCGCGCGCACGAAGGCGCGGGCCTGCGCGGGCAGGGCCTGGCCGGACAGCAGCAGGCTGCCGGCGTGCAGCGCCTGCTCGCCACACAGCAGGGCGGCCAGCACGGCTTGGCCGTTTCCGGACACACCCGCCACGGCCACCACTTCGCCGGCGCGCACGGCCAGGTCGGCCACCTGCAGCTGCGGCCGTGCGCCACCGTTCACCACGGCGCCACGCAGTTGCAGCACCACGTCACCCGGCGTGGTGCCAGCGGGCCGGCGTGCGGGCTCCACGCTGCGGCCCACCATGGCCTCGGCCAGCCGCAGTTTGTCCGCGTCTGCGGCGGGCAGCACGGCCACGAGACGCCCGGCACGCAGCACGGCGATGCGGTGGCTCACACGAAGCACCTCGTCCAGCTTGTGGCTGATGAAGACGATGGACAGGCCCAGTTCGCGATCAGCCACCATCTGCGCCAGCGTGGCGAAGAGGCGTTCGCTTTCCTGCGGCGTCAGCACGGCGGTGGGTTCGTCCAGGATCAGGATGCGGGCGCCGCGCACCAGGGCCTTCAGGATCTCGACGCGCTGGCGTTCGCCCACCGACAGGTTGCCGACACGCGCGTCCGGGTCTACGCCCAGGCCAAAGCGCGCGGCCGTCTCCAGCAGCTGCGTGCGTGCCGCGGCGCGGCGTGACACCAGCCGCAGCAGCGGCTCCGTGCCCAGCATCACGTTGTCCAGCACGCTCAGGTTGTCGGCCAGCGTGAAGTGCTGGTGCACCATGCCGATGCCCGCGGCCAGCGCGGCGCGCGGCTGGCCGGGCGGCAATGGGGTGCCGTTCACCGTGATGGTGCCCTCGTCGGCCACGTAGTGCCCGAACAGGATGCTCACCAGCGTGCTCTTGCCGGCGCCGTTTTCGCCCAGCAGGGCCAGCACCTCACCACGCGCCAGGTCCAGGCTGATGCCGTCGTTGGCCACCAGGCGGCCGAAGCGCTTGGTGATGCCTTGCAGGCGCAGCGCGGGCGGTGGCGCGGGTGGTGGCGCGTTCGGTGGCGCGTTCGGTGCCGCAGTCTCGGACTCGGTCATGTGGGGGATTCTCTGGCACGACGCGTGCCAGCGTCGCCACGGGACGCGGTGTGATTTGCGCTACCGTTGCGGCCGATGCCGCTGCTGAAGCTTTCCCCTGTCCCCAGCCCAGCCGTGGCCAAGCTCACTGCGCTGGCGGTGCTGGGCCAGTGCACCAATTGCGAAGCGGAACTGCCGGACCCCACGCCGGCCTTCTGCCCCGCCTGCGGCCAGGAAACGCAGATCAAGCCGCCCCGCGTCAGCGAATTCCTGCAGCAGTTCAGCGGCACCTATTTCGCCAGCGAAGGCGCGCTGTGGCGCACCTTCAAGCTGCTGCTGCTCAAGCCCGGTGAACTGACCGCGCAGTACCTCAATGGCCGGCGCAAGCAATACGTGCTGCCGCTGCGCCTGTTCCTCAGCATGACGGTGGTGATGCTGCTCAGCATGCGCCTGGTGGGTGCGCTGCAGATGTCGGCGCTGGACGACCCGGAACTGGCCGCGGCGCTGGCCGAACGGCCCAACGAGATTGCGCTGGAACTGGGTGTGGTGCGTGCCGGCATGGCGGGCGGGCAGTTCTTCTGCGAAGGCATGCCGGACTGGGTCTGCCGCCGTGTGCGGACCAAGATCGACACCAGCACGCGCCAGCTGATGGAGCAGGTGCAGAAGGTCAACGACCGAATCGCCGCCAACGCGGGTGTGGTGATGTTCGTGCTGCTGCCGGCCTTTGCCGGCATGCTGGCGCTGCTGTTCCGCCACCGCGGCTTCAGCTACACGGAACACCTGGTTTTTGCGCTGCACCTGCACGCCTTCTGGTTCGGCACCATCGCCTTGATGATGCTGGCGCTGGAGTGGATGCCCTGGCTGGCCTTGCTGGGCCTGCTGGTCATCCCGTTCTATGCAGCGCTGGCCTTTCGCCGCGTCTATGGCGGCCGCCCGGGCCCGCTGGTCTGGCGCTGTGCGCTGCTGACCCTGGTGCACACCACGCTGGTCGTGTGCGTGGTGGCGCTCACCGCGCTGGCCGCACTGCTGCTGTGAACGCCGTGGTGAACGCAGCGGCTGAAGAACGCAGCGCCTGCGCCAACTGCGGTGCGCCTTTCGTGCCCGAGCGCCGCCGCTTCTGCCCGGAATGTGGCCAGGAAACGCATATCAAGCCGCCGCGCCTGATGGAATTCCTGCAGCAGTTTGGCGGTGCCTACTTCAGCACTGAAGGTGCGCTGTGGCGCACGCTGAAGCTGCTGCTGTTCAAGCCCGGTGAACTGACCGTGCGCTACCTGGCCGGCCAGCGCAAGCACTACGTGCTGCCGCTGCGTCTGTACTTGACCATCAGCGTGCTGGTGCTGGTGTTGATGCGCACATTGGCGGGCAACAGCATCCAGTTCAACATGCCCGGCGACGTGGACCTGCGCAAGGGCGAATACAGCATCTTCAACTTCGGCGACGGCAGCGGCGCGGGCATGAAGGGCGGCGTCTTCTACTGCAACAGCCTGCCACCGTGGGTGTGCAAGCGGCTCGAACGCCGGCTGGACGTGGACCCCAAAGGTCTGCAGAAGGAGGCCGCTGCCACGGGCGAGCGTTTCGTGTCCAACATGGGCGCGGCCATGTTCCTGATGATGCCGATATTTGCGCTGTTCCAGAAGTTGGTCTACTGGAACCGACGCATGCGCTATACCGAACACTTGGTGTTTGCGTTGCACCTGCACGCCTGCTGGTTTGCGGTTCTGGCCCTGACCCTGTTCGACCAGATCTGGCTCACCGGCCTGGCGATGCTGGCCGTGCCGGTCTACGGCTTCGTGGCGCTGAAACGTGTGTACGGCGGCAAGCGCTTCTGGCGCTTCCTGCGTGTCAGCGTGGTGTCGCTGCTGTACCTGGTGACCCTGACGCTGGCGATGACCGGCGCCATCCTCTGGTCGCTGGTGTTCTAGCGCGGCACGAGAATCCACGTCCTCATGCCCATCCAATGGTTCCCCGGCCACATGCATGCCACACGGCAGGCCCTGGCCAAACGCCTGCCCGACATCGACGTGGTGATCGAGCTGCTGGACGCGCGCCTGCCCGGCTCCAGCGCCAACCCGCTGCTGGCCGAACTGGTCGCCGCCAAGCCGAAGCTGAAGGTGTTGAACAAGCAGGACCTGGCCGACGCCGACCGCACGGCCCTCTGGCTGGCCCACTACCAGGCGCAACCCGGCACGCAGGCTTTGGCGCTGGACGCGTCCGACCGCGCGCCCGCAGCCAAGCTGGTGCCGGCCTGCCGCGCGCTGGCGCCGCTGCGTGGTGGCATGGTCAAGCCGCTGCGCGTGCTGATCTGTGGCATTCCCAATGTGGGCAAGTCCACGCTCATCAACACGCTGGTGAGCCGGCGCATCGCCAAGGCCAGCGACGAGGCCGGCGTCACCAAGGTGGAGCAGCGCATTGCGCTGGCCAACGACTTTGACCTCTACGACACACCCGGCATGCTGTGGCCGCGCATCGTGGTGGAACAGAGCGGTTGGCACCTGGCCGCCAGCGGTGCTGTGGGCCGCAATGCGTACGACGACGTGGAAGTGGC
>JANOAM010000294.1:0-6754 GCA_031411215.1 Betaproteobacteria bacterium | reverse complement strand
GTGCCGTTCTACGTGGCCATGCCGACGTCCACGCTGGACCTGTCGCTGCAGGACGGCCTGCTCGAAATCCCCATCGAAGAGCGCAGTGCCCGCGAAGTCACGCACATCCAGGGCCTGGACGCCAGCGGCCACCTGACCGAGGTGCGCCTGGCCCCCGACGGCACCCACGCAGGCAACCCGGCCTTCGACGTGACGCCGGCGCGCCTGGTGACGAGCCTGATCACCGAACGGGGCATCGTGCCCGCCAACGAGGTGGCCTTGCGCCACCTGATGGAGCAAGCCGCATGAATGAGTCAGGCCTTCGTGACGCCGTGGTTCAAGCCGTGCGGCGGCTGGACGAGCGCGGCTTGACCCGCGGCAGCACCGGCAACGCCAGCGCACGCCTGGGCGGCGGCATGCTGATCACACCCACGGGCATGGGTGCGGAGATGACCGCGCCGGACCTGCCATTCGTGGACTGGGATGGCACCACACGCGGGCGCTGGAAGCCGTCGTCAGAGTGGCACTTTCACGAAGCCGTCTACAAAGCGCGGCCGGACGTGCAGGCGGTTGTGCACACACACTCGGCCAACGCCACGGCGCTGGCTTGCCTGCGCCGGCCGCTGCCGGCCTTCCACTACATGGTGGCGGTGGCCGGTGGTGACAGCGTCCCGCTGGTGCCGTACTTCACCTTCGGCACCGAAGCCCTGTCTGCCGCGGTGGCCCACGCCATGGCCGACCGCGACGCCTGCCTGCTGTCCAACCACGGCCTGGTGGCCGCCGGTGCCAGCATGACGCAGGCCTTGAAGGTGGTGGAGGAAATCGAATCGCTGTGCGGCATGTACCTGCAAGCCCTGGCCGTTGGCGAGCCTGCGTTGCTGTCTGCGGAACAGATGGCTGAGGTGATCGACAAATTCCGCAGCTACGGCAAGGCCGCTGCGGCCTGAATGCCGTCGCGCTCCGCTTGCAGGCGTGCGCACTCCTCGGCCACCGCAGCAAAGAGCTCGGGCCTGCGGTTCATGGAACAGGTGCAGTCCGGCTTGGGTTCGAAGAGCTTGGCCTGCAGCCAGGGGGCCACGGGCGGCCGCTGGTCCAGATGGCTCTTCAGGCTGTCGTGGAAACGGCGGATGCTGTGGTTGAGGATGGGGTTGCCGCCCATCAGGTTGAATTCAAGTTCGGTGATGTTTTCGCTGAGCAGGTAGAACAGGCGTGTCACGGCACGCACATAGGACAGCACTTCACCGCGTTCATAGACGCGCCACACTGGCACGTTGCAATTGACCTCGTGGTCGGCCACGCAGCTGGTGAACGCGGTGACCGGTGACGGGTCGAAGGCCACGGCGCCGTTCACCTCGCTGCTCTTGTAGGCAAACATCTGCGCCAGGCCGCCGCCCAGGGAATGACCGGTGGAGACGATCTGCCAGCCTTGCGTGACATTCGTGAGGCGGCTGCGGCCCCGCACCGCCAGGTCACGTTCGGCCAGCTCCTTGCTCTCGCGCACCACCTGCGGAACCAGTTCGGCCAGCACGTCGTACTGGTCGCGTCCGGGCAGGACCCAGCGCAGGTTGGCGTGCCAGTCGGCCGGGCTCTTGAAGTCCGTGCCGCGGAAGGCGACGGCAATCTCAGGCACTTCTGCCGGGCCACGTTCGCGGTAGTAGCTGGCGAAGATCATGCCGTGGAAGTTGTGCGGCCCCACCAGGTCCGTGGGGTAGCGCTTGAGCAGCTTCCAGCCATGGGCTTCGGCCAGCAGGTCGTTGCGGCATTCATCGGGGTCGGGCTGCTGTTCGACCACCGCACTGCAGTAGACCTCGGTGGCCAACGCCGCATAGGGCAACAGCGCGGCGGCGTGGGCGTCGACATCGGGGAAGGGGCGGGCACGGCGGAATTCGTGGGTGCGGCGGCGTGCGTTCAGCGGCTCGGGCGCGGGCGGGCGTGCAACGGGCGCCGGCACGGGCAGTCCTTCGGCTTCCAGCTCTGCGCGTGTGTCATGCCAGTCAGCGCGCGCGGGCTGCGCTGCACAAGCCAGCACCGCGCACGCAGCCGCGGTGAGTCGCATCAGGTTGGCAAGATGTTGCATGGCCTTGTTCCTCCACGGGCGGCATCATGCGCGCCGCAGGCTGCCTGCGGCATCGGTCAGAAGGCGGACGGCAGGCTGCCGTTCTAGGGGGCTGCGGCGGGCTGTGCAACTTCGGGCCAGGTGGCCAGCAGCATGCCCATCACGGCCAGACCCAGGGCCAGCAGGTGCGCCGTGCCAAAGGCCTCACCCAGCCACAGCGTGCCCACGGCGGCCGCAGACACGGGCAGCAGCACCATGAAGACCCCGGCGCGTGACGAAGGCACTTGCCGCAGCCCCTGCATCCACAGCCACACACTGACCATGCTGGCGGCCACCGAATAGAAGACCAGCAGCGCCCAGCTGCCGCCTTGCACGGCCGCGAAGTCAAAGGACAGTGCCTGCCAGATGCCGAACGGTGTGACCAGGGCCAGGCCCCACAGGTTGATGAGCGCGCTGATGCGGCTGGACGACAGCTGCGCCGTCAGCAGCTTGCCGATGACCACGTAGCAGGCTTCGCAGCCCACGGCGCACAGCAGGAGCAGGTAGCCCCAGGGCGATTCGGCCCCACCGCCGTCCAGAGCGCCTGGCGCCGCACGCGCCCAGGCCATGATGGCGATGCCGGCCACGGCCAGCGCGATGGCACCGGCCACACGTGGGCGTATCAACTCACCCAGCACCACACGCGACAGGATCGCAATGGCGGCGGGAATCGCGGCCATGGTCACACCGGCAGCCAGTGCCGAGGTCAGCGCCACGCCGTAGAGCATGCAGATGCTGAAGAGGAAGTTGCCCAGGAAGCTCTCCAGGAACAGCAGCCTGCGGTCACGCGGCGACAGCGGCGGGTCACCCGCAGCGGGCCGCACCCAGTGCACCATGGCCAACGCGGCAATGCCAAAACGCAGCCAGGCCAGCAGCAGAACCGGGAACACAAGGACCAGCAGCTTGGACAGCGCGATGTAGCTGCCGACCAGCGCCGTGCTGGCCGCCAACGACAGGTAGGCCCAGGCGGTGGCGCGCGAACCGATTCCGTTGATCCCGCGAATTACGCTCATGCCGCGCACGCGGCTTCCACTTCGTCCACGGTCCTGGCGATGTGCGGGCCCAGCACACGCGCGCCGGTCGCCGTGATGAGCACGTCGTCTTCGATGCGTATGCCACCGAGTTCCATGTGGCGGCTGAGCGCGTCGTAGTTGATCAGATCCGCGTGCAGCCCCTGCGCTTGCCACTGCTGGGCCAGCCAGGGGTTGAAGTAGATGCCGGGTTCCACCGTCAGCACAAAACCCGGCTGCACGGCGCGTGCCATCCGCAGGTACTTGTGGCCGGGCAAGGGGCTGCGCGTGTGGCCTTCGCCATAACCCACATGTTCCTCACCCAGGCCTTCCATGTCGTGCACGTCCAGGCCCAGCATGTGGCCGGTGCCGCAAGGGAAGATGATGGCGTGGGCGCCACGCGCCACCGCGTTGGCCGCGCTGCCGCGCATGAAGCCCAGGCCGATCATGCCTTCCACCAGCACGGTGCAAGCGTGTTCATGCGCGGTGCGGTAGGGCACACCGGGCTTGAGCAGGGCAATGGCTTCCTGCTGCGCCTTCAGCACCAGGCGGTACAGGTCCGCTTGCAGCGCAGTGAAGCGGCCGGACGCTGGGATGGTGCGGGTGATGTCGGACGCATAACCCAGCGGCGATTCCGCGCCGCTGTCGTTGACGATGAGGTCGCCGTCCTTCAGCGTCTTGTCGTGGTGGTGGTTGTGCAGGATCTCGCCGCGGCTGCTGAAGATGGGCGGGTAGGCCATGCGCAGGCCGCGTGACGACACCAAGCCTTCCATGGCACCGACGATGGCGTGTTCCACCACGCCGCTGCGGGCGCTGCGCAGCGCCAGCAGGTGCATGTCGCGTGTGGTGTGCAGGGCCCCTTCGATCTGCGCGACCTCGTCGGGCGACTTCACCGCACGCATGTCGATCACAGCCCGCAGCAGGGCATGGCTCACGCCGGTCTGGTCACCCGTGCGCGCCACGGGCAACTGGTGCACGGTGCGGCCTTGTGCGCGGGCATGAGCCAGCAGCGCCGGCAAGTCACTCAGCGCGGCGTGCTGTTCGATGGCGGCGCCCGCGGCCCATTCGCCACGGCTGGCGGTGGGGCCGGTCCAGACGATGTCGTCCGGGTGCGGGTCGTTGGCCAGCAGCCTGGTTTGGCCCGTGTCGCAGTCCAGCAGCAGCGCGATGCTGGGCTGCGCGATGCCGCTGAAGTACAGCAGCGTCGAGTCCTGCCGGAAGGGGTAGCAGTTGTCGCGGTAGTTGGCCGGGCTTTCCGCGTGGCCTGGCAGCAGGACCAGGCCATGGCCGACACGGCGCGCCAGTTCGGCGCGGCGTTGCTGGTAGGTGAGGGCGTTGATCATGCTCAGGTGAACCGTGCAGGGTTGAAGGGGCGAAGGTCCAGCGGAGGGCGAACGCCTGCGACCAGCGCGCAGTCGATTTCCGCCGTGGCCGCCGATTGTGTGAGACCCAGGTGGCCATGGCCGAAGGCGTAGGTGATGCGCGCGTCCGCGCCGGCCGGGCCGATGGCGGGCAGGGAGTCGGGCAGTGACGGCCGGAAACCCATCCACTGCGTGCCACCCGCCGTCTTCAGGCCGGGCAGGAAGCGCTGGGCCTTGGCCAGCAGCACATCGGCACGCCGGTAGTTGGGCGGTGCCTTCAGACCTGCCAGTTCCACCGCGCCGCCCACACGCACGCCGCCCGCAATGGGCGTGACGACAAAGCCGTGGCCCGGAAAGGTGAGCTGGCGTTGCAGGTCGAAGGCGCCCGGCGGCAGCGTGGTGTTGTAGCCGCGTTCGGTTTCCAGCGGGATGCGCTCGCCCAGCGTCAACGCCAGTTGATGCGACCAGGCGCCCGCGGCCACCACCACATGTTGCGCCTGTACGCTGCGGCCGTCGGTCAGGACCACATCGACATGGTCTGCGGCGGGCCGCAGCGCCTGCACGGTGGCCTGCCGCAAGCGGCCACCGGCCGCCGTGAAGGCCGCGGCGATGGTCTGGCACAGCAGCAAGGGGTCGGTGATCGTTTGCCAGCCGGGCACGAAGGTGGCGGCGACGAAGTCCGTGTTGAGACCGGGCTGCCAGCGCGCGATGTTGACCGCGCCGTGGGCATGCTCAAAACCAATGCCGCAGTCGGCGCGCAGTTGCCAGCTGGGCTGCGAAGCCTTCCATTCGGCTTCGCTTTCGTAGAGGTGCAGGTTGCCGCCCCTCTTGAGCATGGGCAGTGCACCCGCCGCCTCCAGCAGCCGCAGCGTGGCCGGTGCGGCCAATTGCATCAGCGCCACTTGCGCCTGGACGCTGGCGGCAAACGCGGCGGGTTGGCTGGCGCGCCAGAAGCGCCACAGCCAGGGCAGCAAGGTCCACAGGTAGGCCGGTCGCAGCGCCAGCGGGCCCAACGGGTCCAGCAGCCAACGCGGTACCTGGGCTAGCATGCCGGGGGACGCCATGGGCAACACGTCTGAAAACGCATAGGCGCCCGCATTGCCGCGGCTGGCCTCGGCCGCCACGCCCTGGCGGTCGAGCAGCAGGACCTGGTGACCACGCTGACGCAGGACGAAGGCCGTGGACAGGCCGACGATGCCGGCACCTACCACCACCACCTGGGTCTTCAGTTCGTCCGCGCCCAGAAGACGCAAAGCTGCGTCTTCGGCAGCGGTCAAGCCAATCCCCAGGCAAACGGGTCCTGCGGGTCGAACACCAGGGTTGCGTCCAGCGTCACGTAGGCGGTGCCGTGGATGAAGGGCATGACGCGCCCCGGCTCGGCGGCCGGTTGGTAGTGCGCGTTGAAGACACTGCCGATGACGCTTTCCTGGTGCCACACCGCACCGGGCGCCAAGTCGCCATCGGCCGCCAGGCAGGCCAGCTTGGCGCTGGTGCCGGTGCCGCAGGGTGAGCGGTCGTAAGCCATGCCCGGGCACAGCACAAAGTTGCGGCCGTGGTGGCGGGCGTCCTGTGCGGGGCCCACGAGTTCAATGTGGTCGATCTCGGCGCCTCCCGCACCGGTGATGCCCTGCGCGACGAGAGCTTGGCGTATGGCTTCGGACGTCGCCGTGAGCGCGGCCACGTTGCCCGCCGACAGGTCCATGCCATGGTCCGCACACAGGAAGAACCAGTTGCCGCCCCAGGCCACGTCGCCATGCACGGTGCCGAGGCCCGGCACATCCACCGGCATGTCCTTGGCGTGTCGGTACGCGGCGACGTTAGCGACCGTGACGCTGTGGTCCTGGTGCAGCGTGGCCTGCACCGTACCCACGGGCGTGTCGATGGCGTGCACACCGGGCTGGATGCGGCCCAGGTGCGCCAGCGTGGCCACCAAGCCTATGGTTCCGTGGCCGCACATGCCCAGGTAGCCTACGTTGTTGAAGAAGACGACGCCGGCCAGGCTTCCCTGCTGTTCGGGCGGGCACAACACGGCACCCACCAGTACATCGGAGCCGCGCGGCTCGTTCATCAGCGCGCGGCGCCACTGGTCATGTTCCACACGGAAGCGTTCACGGCGTTCGGCCATGGAGCCTGTGCCCAGGTCGGGTCCGCCGCCGATCAGCAGCCGGGTGGGCTCGCCGCCGGTGTGGGAATCGATGATGCGGGCAGAGGTGGTTTGCATGGTCTCAGGCTGCGGTCTTGCGCCGGCTGCGCGGCGAGGGGTTCAGCAGGCGGTGCAGGTCCTTGCGCACGGCCTCAATGTGCGCTTC
>JANOAM010000293.1:0-2245 GCA_031411215.1 Betaproteobacteria bacterium | reverse complement strand
GGCGGCCAGCTCGCCTTCAAAAGCCTTGTCCAGCGGGCCGGCGCAGCTGGCGCGCAGGGCGTCACGCACTGCGGCACGCGGCAGGTGCGCCGCAAAGAGGCGGCCGCTGGCCGTGTCACGCAGGCTCATCACCGCGCCGTGGCGCATGGTCACGTGCACGGGAGAGGGCGCTTCTTCCGTGCGCACCACGGTCGGCCCATGGGAGCCCCAGACGGTGATGCCCACGGTCTGCTTCATGGCCAACGCCAGGTCGGGCAAGCGTGCCGTGGCCAGGCGCACCGGGTCGAACTGCTGCAGGCTGATCAGCCCCAGCTGCATGGCCAACGGCCCCAGGCCGTAGCGGCCGTTGCCGTTGTCCTGCGCGATCAGGCCCAGCTTGCCAAAGCTGACCAGGTAGGGGTGGGCCTTGGCGGGCGCCATGTCGGCGGCCAGCGCCAGGTCCTTCAGCGCCATGGGCCGGCCTTCGCGGGCCAGGGCCAGCAGCAGGCGGCCGCCCACTTCAATGCTCTGGATGCCACGCTGTTCAGTCATGGAAGGCTTGTTTAGGGGTTTACACTAAAACGAATCGATTAGACAATAGCAAACGTCCGCCGCAGAATCAAGTCCGTGTCACTGACGCAGGATCGACCGTCCCCATGAGCACTTCACCGAACCAGGCCGCTACCAAAGCCTTCGCCTCCCAAGCCGACCTGGAAGAGAAGCAGGTCAGCTTCACGAAGCTGTCCGACAACGCCTACGCCTACACGGCTGAAGGCGACCCCAACACCGGCATCATCATTGGCGACGACGCCGTGCTGGTGCTGGACACCCAGGCCACGCCGGTGATGGCGCAGGACGTGATCCGCCGCATCCGCGAGGTGACCGACAAGCCCATCCAGTACGTGCTGCTGACGCACTACCACGCCGTGCGCGTGCTGGGCGCCACGGCCTACCAACCGCAGCAGATCATCGCCAGCCAGGACACCTACGATCTGATCAAAGAACGGGGTGAACAGGACAAGGCCAGCGAGATAGGCCGCTTCCCGCGCCTGTTCCGCAACGTCGAAAGCGTGCCCGCCGGCCTGACCTGGCCCACCATCACCTTCACCGGCAAGATGACGCTGTGGCTGGGCAAGCTGGAAGTGCAGCTGCTGCAGCTGGGCCGCGGCCACACCAAGGGTGACACCGTGGCCTGGCTGCCGCAGCAGAAGATCCTCTTCAGTGGCGACCTGGTGGAGTTCGACGCCACGCCTTACGCGGGTGACGCCTACTTCAAGGACTGGCCGCAGACGCTGGACAACCTGGCCGCGTTGAAGCCCGAGAAGCTGGTGCCCGGCCGCGGCGCCGCGCTGGTGACGCCAGAGCAAGTCCAGGCCGGTCTGCAAGGCACCCGCGACTTCATCGCCGACGTGCGCGCCAGCGTGGAAGCCGGTGCCCAGGCCGGCAAGGACTTGAATGCGGTCTACAAGGAGACCATGGCCAAGCTCACGCCCAAGTACGGCCACTGGGTCATCTTCCAGCACTGCATGCCCTTTGACGTGACACGCTGCTTTGACGAGATGACCGGTCATGCCGACCCGCGCATCTGGACCGCCGAGCGCGATGTGCAGATGTGGAAGACCCTGGAGTCCTGATCCAGCAAGCGTCCTGGTTCGGCGACCATGCTCAGCACCTACACCTACCCGCGCTACGCATTCAAGCGCCCGGCCGAGCTGGACCACCCTGAAACGCCGCACCGCCGCGGTGTGGTGGTGGTGGGGGCGGGCCCTGTGGGTCTGGCCGCCGCCATCGACCTGGCGCAGCGCGGTGTGGACGTCCTGCTGCTGGACGACGACGACACCGTCAGCGTGGGTTCACGCGGCCTGTGCTACGCCAAGCGCACGCTGGAGATCCTGGACCGGCTGGGTTGCGGCGACATGGTCACCCACAAGGGCGTGACCTGGAACGTCGGCCGCACCTTCCACCGTGAACAGGAAGTCTTCAGCTTCAACCTGCTGCCCGAGACCGACCACCAGCGCCCGGGCATGGTGAACCTGCAGCAGTACCACCTGGAACAGTGCCTGGTGGAACGGGCGCAACAGCTGCCCGGGCTTGAATTGCGCTGGAAGAACAAGGTCACCCAGGTCGAGCCTAACGAACAAGGTGCGGTGCTGCACGTGGACACGCCGGATGGCCCCTACACCTTGCAAACCGACTGGCTTGTGGCGGCCGACGGCGCGCGCAGCCCCATCCGCCGCATGCTGGGCCTGGACATGGAAGGCAAGGT
>JANOAM010000292.1:0-3978 GCA_031411215.1 Betaproteobacteria bacterium | reverse complement strand
GTGCCCTGTTGCGCTCATGTCCCCCGCCCCAACTTGCTGCGCAAGCTGGGGCTCCTTTACTTCGCTCCGCAGGGCACCCCAATCGCCCGCTCAGGCACCGCTGGTGGCGCGCCTGCATTCGAAACGCCGCAGTGGTGGCTGGCCGAGGACGCTGGGTACCGGGCGCAGCGAAGTAAAGGAGGAGCCGCAGGCTGCGCAGCAGACTGTGGCGGGGGAGGGAGCCCGGACACAAACAGTCCAGTGGACTGTTTGTGCCTGGCGAGCGCCCGGTGCGCAAGCACCGGGCATGAGCGGAGCCCGGTACCCGGCGGCCTTGGCCCGCAACGCCACCAACCACGAACGGCTGCAAAGGGCCGACACCCGCGAACGTCTAACTTCCGCTGAGCGACAGTCGACAACTCCGCATTGATCCGCAGCAGGCAGCCGCGTAGGCTAAGGCGCTGTGACCTGGACCACACGGAGACTGACGAACATGAAGACCGCCGCCAACGGCAGACGCCCGCTGCTCCAATGGTTGCTCGGCTCGGCCTTGCCATGGGCGCTGCCACAGATGGTGCTGGCGCAGGACGCCGCCTTCCCCAGCAAGCCCATACGCATCGTGCCCTTCGGCACCGCGGGTGGGCCCATCGACATCATCGCCCGCCTCTACGCGGAACGCCTGCAGCAGCGCTGGGGCCAGCCCTTCATCATCGAGGCCAAGCCCGGCGCCAGCGGCATCCTGGCGGTCGACTACGTGGCCAAGTCGCCGCCTGATGGCTACACGCTGATGCTGACGCTTTCGCTCACGCACACCACCTTGCCGCTGCTGCAGAAGGTGCCCTACGACCCGGTGCGCGACTTCCAGCCGCTGACCCAGCTGGCCACCGGCGGTCCGATGCTGGTGGTGCCGTTGTCCAACCCCGCCACGAACCTGAAGGAGTTCGTCGCCTGGGCCAAGGCCAAGGGCCGCGTCACCTACGGCACCTGGGGCAACGGCTCGGCTGCGCACATTTCCGGCGAGGTGCTCAAACGCAGCACCGGCGCACCGCTGGAACACGTGCCCTACAAGGGCGAGGCCGCTGCCCACATCGACATGTTCGGTGGCCAGCTGGACTGCGCCTGGGCCAACCCCGCCACGGCGCGCAACCAGGCCTCGAAGATGCGCGCGCTGGGCATCACCGGCACACGGCGTGTTGGCGCCCTGCCCAACGTGGCCACGTTCACTGAACAAGGTTTCGACGGCTTCACGCTGGACAGCTGGGTCGGCTTCGTCGGCCCGGCCAAGCTGCCGAAGGCCGTCGTGGACAAGCTGGTGGTCGGCCTGCGCGAGACCACACAACTGCCCGAGGTGCGCGCCAAGCTGCTGGACATGGGCTTCGAGCCGCTGGGCAACACGCCCGAGGAATTCGCCGCGGCGCAGAGGGCCGAGGTGCCGCTGTGGGCCAGCCTGATCAAGAGCACCGGGGTGACGATCGAATGAACGGCAAGACCATCCCTATCGTGGCTGACACGGGCACAGCCTACGGCCTGAAGCCGCGCCTGCACAACCCGACCTTGACTGAAGTCGGCGCCGGCACGCCCATGGGCGAACTGCTGCGCCGCTACTGGCACCCCGTGGGCCTGCTGGCCGATGCGGGTGCGGTGCCGAAGCAGATCAAGGTGCTGGGCGAAGACCTGATCCTGTTCCGCGACGGCCAGGGCCGGCCCGGCCTGGTCCACCCGAACTGCGTGCACCGGGGCGCGTCGCTGTACTACGGCAAGGTGGAAGAGCGTGGCATCCGCTGCTGCTACCACGGCTGGTTGTTTGATGTGCAGGGCCACTGTCTGGAACAGCCCTGCGAACCCAAGCTGGGCGCTCCTTCGCGCGAACGCCGCCGCCAGCCCTGGTACCCGGTGGAAGAGCTGTACGGCATGCTCTGGGCCTACCTGGGCCCGCCGGACCGCAAGCCCGTGCTGCCGCGCTACGAGGCGCTGGAGTTGCTGGGTGACGGGGAGTTCGTCGAAGCCGACGACAGCAGCATCGGTGGTGGCGGGCCGCAGGTCATTCCCTGCAACTGGCTGCAGCACTACGACAACCTGGTTGACCCTTTCCACGTGGTGGTGCTGCACGGCACGTTCAGTGGCACCCAGTTCGTTGAAGCCATGGAGCTGATGCCTGAAGTGAACTGGCAATACACACCACTGGGCGTCAAGACCGTGTCCATCCGCCACCTGCCAGATGGCAAGGTGCTGCGACGCATCAGCGAAGCGGCTGTGCCCACGCTGCGTGTGATCCCCAGCCCGCGCATCGGCAGTTGCGGGCGTGTCGAGTCGATCGGCTGGGTGCTGCCCATGGACGACCACCAGTTCCGCATCTACGTGGCCGGCCGCGTCAAGGAGCAAGGCGAACTGCGCCGCATGCGGTCGCGCCTGAACGGAAAGCTGTGGGAAGAGCTGACCGAAGCCGAACACCAGGCCTTCCCGGGTGACTACGAAGCCCAGGTCAGCCAGGGCCTGATCGCGTCGCATGAAGCCGAGCACCTGGCCACCAGCGACAAGGGCATCGTGATGCTGCGCCGTGTGCTGCAGCAGCAGCTGGATGCCGTGCAGGCCGGTCAGAACCCGGCCGGTGTGACGCAGGACCCGGAGGCGCCGCCGGTCGCTTTCGAGGCCGGAAACTACCTGCTGGACGGCGGCTGAGCCGCGCGGCGGTGCAGCACCTTCAGCGCTTCGCGCACGGTCAGCGGCGACAATTGCGCGGCGTATTCGGTGCAGAAGGCCTGCACCTCGTCGGGCGCGGCGTAGGAGCGCTCGCGCAAGGCCCAGCCCATGCCCTTCTTGATGAAGAACTCGCGCTCAAAGCGCAGGTCGCCCAGCGACGGCAGGATGCAGTCGTAGAGCAGCACCGCGTCGAAGTCCTTCTTCAGCGCACGCTGCGCCAGCATGGCAGCGCGGCGGAACCACAGGTCGTCGCCACGCGCCCATTGCCGCAGCCGCGGTTTCATCTCGGCGGGGTGGCGCTGCAGCAGCAGCGGCAGCACCTGACCGGAGATCTCGTCGTTGAAGTCCCACCAAGGTCCGGTGCGCAGCATCGTTTCCACGGCGGGCAGCAGCGGCCACGCAACCAGCTTGCGGTGGGTGGGCAGGCGCAACAGGTCCAGCGCGGCGTAGCGTTGCTCGCGGTGCGTGGCGGATTGCCACAGGTCCAGCACGGCCCGCGACAAGGCATCGGCATCCCCACAGGCGCGGCCACGCGCGGCCTCAGACACCAGTTGCCGGCGCAGCGGCGTTGCGATGCCCAGGAAGGGCACGTCCGACTTCATGTAGGCCTGCATGGGCCCAGCCTTGACCGCATCGGCATTCGCAGCCAAAGCCACGCGCACAGCCTCAGCCAGATTCACAGCCTGCGGTGGCGCAACGCCGGCAGCTGCAGCCGCACCTGCGCCAGGCGTTCGGCGTCCAGGTCGGCCATGACAAATCCTTCGTCTTCGTCCAGCTGGTCCAGCACGTCGCCCCAAGGCCCGATGACCATGCTGTGGCCCCAGGTACGGCGGCCGTTGGGGTGAGTGCCGCCCTGAGCCGACGCCAGCACATAACACTGGTTCTCGATGGCACGCGCGCGCAGCAGCAGTTCCCAGTGCGCCTGGCCGGTGGTGTAGGTGAAGGCCGCCGGCACGCACAGCACGTCACAGGGTGGTGTCATCAGCCCGCGGTACAGCTCCGGGAAGCGCAGGTCATAGCAGATCGACAGACCCACGCGCAGCGGCCCCGCCTGCACTGCCACAGGCGTGCCGCCCGCGGCCAGCGTGCGGCCTTCGTCGTAGCTCTCCTTGCCGTTGTCAAAGGCGAAGAGGTGGATCTTGTCGTAGTGGCCCACGTCCTGGCCTTCAGGCCCGAAGACGCAACAGCGGTTGAGCACCTGGTCTTGCCCTGCAGAGCGCACGGGCAGCGTGCCCCCCACCAGCCACAGCCCATGCTCACGGGCCAGGTCCGACAGAAACTGCTGAATAGGCCCCTGCC
>JANOAM010000291.1:0-3270 GCA_031411215.1 Betaproteobacteria bacterium | reverse complement strand
GCGCAGATCGGCTACACGGTGCCCAACCTGTTGATCGAATACGCCATGCGCAACACCCACGTGCCCGTGGGCCCGTGGCGCGGTGTCAACACCAACCAGAACGGCATCTACCTGGAATGTTTCATGGACGAGGTGGCCAAGGCCGCCGGCCGCGACCCGCTGGAGTTCCGCCGTGCGCTGATGGCCAAGCACCCCAAGCACCTGGGCGTGCTGAACGCCGTGGCCGACAAGGCCGGCTGGTCCAAGCCCCTGCCCGCCGGCGTGTTTCGTGGCATTGCGCAGTTCATGGGCTACGGCAGCTACACCGCGGCGGTGGCCGAGGTGTCACTGAAGGGCAACGACGTGACGGTGCACCGCATCGTGCTGGCCACCAACTGCGGCCACGCCCTGAACCCGGACCAGATTGCCGCTCAGGTGGAAGGTTCGGTGGCCTACGGCATGGACTCGCTGCTGTGCGAATCCAGTGTCGCCAATGGCCGCATCGTTGAGCGCAACTTCGACACCTACCCGGTGGCGCGCATGAAGCAGATGCCCAACGTCGAGACGGTCATCGCACCCACCTTCGACTTCTGGGGCGGTGTCGGTGAACCGACGATCTGCGTGGTGGCGCCGTCCATCTTGAACGCCATTGCGGCAGCGCGGGGCGAACCCGTGCGCAACCTGCCTTTGAAGAACGAGGGCTTGCGGCTGGTGTGAGGTGCTGGTCGGGTCGCTGCCTGCCCCAGTAGGCAGAACAACACACGGTCGAGCTGACATTTCGCTGGCTGGCGGCGCGCCGCCACTGCTATCGTGCAGCGACTTCCTGCCCGAATCGGCCAGCGGCGTGTCCGGTGGACCCAGACGGCCGAGTCTTCCAACCGACTTCCGGGTGCCCAAGATGACGAAGCGCATGCAGCCGCTTGGCAGTTCCCGCACGCCTTTGACGCTGTGGCGGGTCGGCCTGCGCCTGCTGCTGCTCGCCACCGCCGTAGCGCTGGTGCCGGCACGGGCCGCAGAGCCCTTGCACTTGGCGGTCTCACGTACGCCTTTATCGCTGCCGCTGTATGTGGCGCAGGTCAAGGGCTACTTTGCAGCCGAAAACATCGACGTTCGCATCAGCGAATGCATTGGTGGCCAACGCTGCATGGTCGAGATGTTCGAGGGCCGAGCCGATCTCGCCACGGCCACCGAACTGCCGGTGGTGTTCAACGCCTTCAGCCGCACCGACCATGTGATTATCGGCACCTTCGTCAGCTCGGTCGACGACCTCAAAATCGTGGCACGCCCTGGCAGCGGCGTTAGCACCGTGGCGCAACTGGCGGGCAAGCGCATCGGCACCGTCGCCGGCACATCGAGCCAGTATTACCTCGATCTGACGCTGTTGGCAGCGGGGGTCGACCCGCGCACGCTGGATATCGTGCCGCTGCAGCCAGAACAGATGGTCGAAGCCTTGCGCACAGGCCGCGTTGATGCCGCCGCTATCTGGGAGCCTTTCGGCTTCATGGCGCTGGCGCAGGGCGGCAAGCGGCTGCCGAGCGCCGGTGGCTATGTCGAAACCTTCAATCTCATTAGCCATCGCCGTCTCCTTGGCACCCGGGCTGCTGAGCTCGCGCGGTTGCTTCGCGCCGTGGAACGGGCTGAGCAGCACATTGCTGCGCAACCTGAAGACGCCAAAGCGATTCTTCGTCAGCGCCTGCAGCTGGAGCAAGCTTTCGTCGATTGGGTGTGGCCCGGGCTCGCGTTTCGACTCGGCCTCTCACAGTCCTTGATTGCCACCATGGAAAGCCAGGCGCGCTGGGCCCAGCGTGAAGGCCATCTGCCGCCCCGTGTGCGACCCAACTTCCTTGACCTGGTGGACACGGTGGCTCTTCAGGCCGCCAAGCCGGCGGCAGTGGGCATCACGCGCTGACACGCTCAGACTGGCGACACTGCAGACACTGACATGCGCATCCGCACCCAGTTGCACCTGCTCGTGGGAGCCTCGGTGGTGGCTGTCGTGCTGACGACGCTGCTGGTCGCCGCCGCTGGGCACCGTCAGTCCGCGGCGACCCATGCGCAGACGCAGGCCGAGATCATCGAGCACGAGGTCACCGGGCTGCTGACGCTGACGCAGGAGTACACCCGCTATGGTGAACCCCGGGCAGCCGAACAATGGCACCGGCGTCAGCAGACCATCGCCGCGGCATTGAAGACGCAGGTGTCGCCCGCAGGCAATGCGGTGACATTGACCGAGTTGCGCGCCGCTACGGAGGCATTGCCGCCCCTGTTCGACCGTCTGCAGCGCAATGGGCAGGTGCTGGACGCCTTTGCAGAGCGGCGCCAGGCGGCGCTGCTGGACCAACTGCTCACCACGACGCAGGCCATGAGTGACTTCGCCTACCAGTGGTCGCAGGACGAGGCCGCGGTACGCGCAGCCGTCGAGCGGCAATTCAAGTTCATCGCCTTCGCGGCGCCCGTGCTGATGCTGCTGGTGCTGGCGGCGGGGGCGTGGGTGGTGCAGCGCCGGGTGCTCAAACCCCTGGCCGGGCTGGAGCAGGCTGCGGCGGCCGTGGAACGCGGTGACCTGGGTTTCAAGCTCGCCAGCAAGGCCGACAATGAATTGGGCGCACTGGCGCGGCAGTTCGACGCCATGACGCTGGCCCTGGCCGAAAGCCGCGACCGCCTGTCGCGTTCCGAAAAGCAATTGCGCGCCATCACCGACAACCTGCCCGTGCTGGTGGGCTATGTCGACCAGGACGAGATCTACCGCTTCGCCAACGCGAGATACAAGACGCTGTTCGGCGAAGAGCCCGAGAGCTTCATCGGCGCCCGCATCGTCGACAAGCTGGGCCCGGCGCGCTACGAAAGCGTGCGCGCCGAGGTCCGCGCGGCCCTGGGGGGCGAGCGCCGCAGCTTCGAGCGCATGCACCGCAGCAAAGGCGTCGAGACCTACCTGCAGATCGACTACATCCCGGACGTGGACAGCGACGGCACGGTCGCCGGCATCTACATCATGGTGGCCGACACCACGGAGCGCAAGCTCGCAGAACTGCGCCTTGCCGGCAGCGAAAGGCGCATGCTCGACCTGATGAACAGCATCCCGGCGATGGTGGGCTACTTCGACATGGACGAGCGCTGCCTGTATGCCAACGACAGCGGTCTGCGCTCGCAGGGACTTGAGCGCAAGGATCTGCAGGGCCTGACGCTGCGCGGCTAGCAGGGAGACCACAACTACGCCCATCACGAGCCCTAAGTGCGCGAACCCTTCCAGTGTCCCCTCGCACGCCTGAACGGCAAGACGGCGTTCCAGGG
>JANOAM010000290.1:0-2379 GCA_031411215.1 Betaproteobacteria bacterium | reverse complement strand
TGGCCGTTCAGGAAGACGCTGGGCACGGCCATGATCTGGCGCTGTTCCACTTCATCCTGGAACAGACCACCGTCGATGGCCACGTGTTGGATGCGCGGGTTCAGCACGGCCATCAGGTTCAGCGCCTGCACCACGTCCGGGCAGTTGTGGCAGGTCAGGCTCATCCAGGTCTCGAAGACGAAATCGCCTTCAAGTGCCTTGATCTGTTCAATCAGTTCGGCTTCCACCTTGGGCGGGTGGCCGCCGGCCTGCAACAGCGCCAGCACCAGGGACGTGAACTCGTGACCCATGGGCAGGGCTGCAAAGCGCAGGCCCATGTCCGCGCCGGCCCGGGTGATCTGGAACGACGGCCGCCGCGATTCAACGCCGTCAAAACGCGCGCTGATCCGCGGTGACAGTTCGACGATCTCGCCGAGCAGTTCGCGCATCTGCTGCGACTCGACACGGTCGTCCAACGAAGCAATCAGCTCCACCGGCTGCGTGATGCGTTCGAGGTAGCCCTTGAGCTGGGCCTTGAGGTTGGCGTCGAGCATGGTGTGTCCTGACATGGAAGGGGCCGCGATGACGCGGCCCCAGGTGCTGCCTGAGATGCTGTGAACTCAGAGACTCAGATCTTGCCGACCAGGTCCAGCGACGGCGTGAGCGTGGCCGCGCCCTCGTTCCACTTGGCGGGGCAGACCTGGCCCGGGTGCTTGGCCACGTACTGCGCGGCCTTCAGCTTGCGCAGCGTTTCCTTCACGTCACGCGCAATGGCGTTGTCGTGGATCTCGGCGGTCTTGACGATGCCGTCCGGATTGATGATGAAGGTGCCGCGCAGCGCCAGGCCTTCTTCTTCAATGTGCACGCCAAAGGCGCGCGTCAGTTGGTGCGTGGGGTCACCGACCAGCGGGAACTGCGCCTTGCCCACGGCCGGGCTGGTCTCGTGCCACACCTTGTGCGCAAAGTGCGTGTCGGTGGTGATGATGTAGACCTCGGTTTCCAGCTTCTGGAATTCAGCGTAGTTCTGCGCCGCGTCTTCCACTTCGGTGGGGCAGTTGAAGGTGAAGGCCGCCGGCATGAAGATGAAGGCCGACCACTGGCCCTTGAGGCTTTGCTCGGTGACTTCAACAAACTTGCCGTTCTTGAATGCCTGGGCCTTGAAGGGCTGGACCTGGGTGTTGATGATGGACATGGAGGACCTTTCAGGGTGGTTGCTGGTACAGGGGTCGTTTGGGGCCCGATAGACATCTTGTCTGGTGAGCCCATGACCGATAGTCTAGGCTTTACCCTGATATCCATCCTTCGATTGATTGCATGGCCTTCATTGGCAACTTCAATGGGCCGGCCAACCAGCGCGGCCCCGGTCTAGCATCGACCGCATGAAACTGAACGACCTGCCCACCCCCTGCGCACTGATCGACGAAGACCGCATGGTGCGCAACATCGTGCGCATGCAGTCGCGCGTCAGCAGCCAGGGCGCGACGCTGCGCCCGCATGTGAAAACGGCCAAGTGCCTGCCCGTGGCGCAGGCCCAGCTGGCGGCGGGTGCGCGTGGCATCACGGTCAGCACGCTGAAGGAGGCCGAGGTCTTCTTTGACGCCGGCATCACGGACATCCTGTACGCCGTGTGCATCGTGGCGCCCAAGCTGGCGCAGGCGCGGGCGCTGCGCGAACGTGGCTGCCAGCTGAAAGTGGTGGTGGACTCGGTGGCTGCGGCCCAGGCCATCGTCGCCACGGGGCATGCGTTTGAGGTGCTGGTCGAGATCGACACCGACGGCCACCGTGCCGGCGTGAAGCCAGATGCCGCGCTGCTGATCGACATTGGCCGCACGCTGCACGAAGGCGGCGCGGTGCTGACCGGTGTGATGACCCATGCCGGCGCCAGCTACGAATGCAGCACGCCCGAAGCCTTGCGTGCCATGGCCGAACAGGAACGAAGCCGCTGCGTGCACGCGGCAGAACGCCTGCGTGCCGCCGGCCTGCCCTGCCCCGTGGTGAGTGTGGGCAGCACACCCACGGCGCTGTCGGCCGAACACCTGAGCGGTGTCACCGAGGTGCGCGCAGGTGTCTACGTCTTTCACGACCTGGTGATGCTGGGCGTGGGTGTGTGCAGCCTGGATGAGATCGCCCTGTCGGTGCTGGCCACCGTCATCGGCCACCAGCAGGAAAGAGGCTGGGTGCTGGTGGACGCCGGCTGGATGGCCATGAGCCGTGACCGTGGCACCCAGGCGCAAGCCGTGGACCAGGGCTATGGCGCCGTGTGCAGCGAAGACGGTACCGTCATTGACGGCCTGATCATGAGCGGCGCCAACCAGGAGCACGGCATCCTGTCCTGGCGCAATGGGCAAGTGAGTGGGCACGTGAGTGGGCACGTGAGCGACCACGTGGACGCGACGCTGG
>JANOAM010000289.1:0-34895 GCA_031411215.1 Betaproteobacteria bacterium | reverse complement strand
CCAGCAGCACGTCCAGTTCCAGTTCGTACACCGGGGACGGGTAGGACAGGTTCTCCACCGTGGACTCGGCCACCACGCTGTTGGGCACACTGATGAGGTTGTCCTCGGGCGTCAGCACGGTGGTGCTGCGCCAGTTGATCTCACGCACAAAACCGGCCACCGGCTCGCGGCGTGTGCGCACGTGCAGCAGCACAAAGTCGTCCAGCCGGAACGGGTGTTCCAGGTTCAGCGCGATGCCACTGAAGAAGTCGGCCAGCACGTTGCGCAGCGCCAGGCCCATGACGATGCCGACCGCGCCCGTGGCCGCCAGCACCGGGCCCACGGACAGCTCCCAGACGCGGCCCAGCACCACCGTCAGGACCACGATGCCCAGCAGCACCGCCACCAGTTGGCGCAGCAGGCGCGGCACGCGCACGCTGGCACGCCAGGGCAGCAGGCGCTCCCAAAGAGTCAGGTCCAGCAGGCGTACACCCAGCCACCAACCCAGCGCGCACAGCAGGGACTGCGCCGCGCGCCAGGGCGCGCCGGCCGGGTCTGCCAACGGAGCCCAGTCACGCAGCAGCCACAGCAGGCCCACCGCCAGTGACAGCAAGAGCAGCGGCGGCCAGGCGCGCAGCCAAGTGGCCGGCGGCGGCAGCGGGCGGTTGGGGCCGCGCGGCGGCAACGGTGTGGTCATGCAGGAAGTTCCTTCAGCTGCTTCGTGCCGCCGGCAGGCGGCGCCAGATCTGCTCGCGCATGGCGTCCAGGCTGAGCGGCTTGGTCAGCACACCGTCCATGCCAGCGGCCTGGCAGGCCTGGTGTTCTTCGGGGCTCGCATGCGCCGTCAACGCGACGATGGGGCAGCCCGGCCAGCGCCCTTTGGCCTGCAGCGCGCGCAATTCGCGCGTGGCCTGCAGACCGTCCATGCGCGGCATCTGCAAGTCCATCAGCACCAGCGCGGGCGGCCGTTCCAGGCAACTCTCGATCGCCTCGTAGCCGTCGGCAGCGACACGGCCTGCCAAACCCAGCACACGTAGGAACTCCAGGCCCAGCATCTGGTTCACCGGGTTGTCTTCGACCAGCAGGATTTCCACCGTGGCCGGCGCCAAGGCGGCCGGCTCGTCTGCCGGCGCCTCGGGCGGCGGCACAGCCAGTCGGCGCAATTGCGACGGTGCGAGCGGCGCAACCAGCGTCTCGATGCGCGCCGCACGCGCTGCCGCGGCCAGTTCGGGGTCGTGCCAGTCCGGGCGCACCACCAGGTGCACGCAGGCCTGCGGCAGGGCCGCACGCAGCGCGGCGAGATCGACGCCAGGCACCAGCGTCTGCTGCGTGACCAGCACGGCGTCGGGCAGGGCCTCACCGCCCGCGGCGGCCCTGTCCAGGGCCGTGCTGAAGCCGTAGATCAACTCGGCTTGCCAGCCCATCCGGCGCAACTGCGCCGACAACCAGCTGCCGCCGGGCGGCCGTTCATAGAGCAACCACACGCGTCCGGGTGGCGGCGGCTCGGGCAGCCGGCAGTCTTCGGGTGTCTCCACTTCCGGCAGTTCCAGGTCCACGGTGAAGACCGCGCCGCCGGACTCGGGGCTGCGCAGGGTCAGACTGCCGTCCATCGCTTCGACCAAGCGCCGCGCGATGGCCAGGCCGAGGCCAGCGCCGCCATGCCGGCGGACCAGGGTCTCGTCGCCCTGCACGAAGGGGTCGAAGACCGCCTCGCGCCGGTCGAGCGGCACGCCGGGGCCGGTGTCGCTGACGCGCACGGTCAGGTGGCATCGGCCCTCACCAGCGCTGCGCA
The DNA here is from genome assembly GCA_031411215.1 of Betaproteobacteria bacterium. Taxonomy (GTDB): domain Bacteria; phylum Pseudomonadota; class Gammaproteobacteria; order Burkholderiales; family Burkholderiaceae_C; genus Rubrivivax. The sequence goes on along the minus strand of JANOAM010000289.1, from coordinate 33,124 downwards.
ACACGCCTTCGAGCATGATGTGGCCGTGCTCGGTGAACTTGATCGCATTGCCCAGCAGGTTGACCAGCACCTGGCGCAGCGCGCCGCCGTCGCCCAGCAGCCAGGGCGAGTCGCCGTCCCAGTCGTAGATGGTCAGCAGCTCGCGACGGTGCGACAGCGGCAGCAGGCCGCGCATCGCGTCGGCCAGCAGTTGTGCAGGTTCGAACGGCCGCTGGCGCAAATCGACGTTGCTGGCCTCGATGCGCGACAGGTCCAGCACGTCGTTGAGCAGGCCCAGCAGCGCCTGCCCCGATTCGTGCGCGGTTTCCAGGAAACGCCGCTGCTCGGGTGACGTGGCCACACTCAGCGCCAGTTCGGTGAGCCCCAGCACGCCGTTCAGCGGCGTGCGGACCTCGTGGCTCATGTGCGCCAGGAAGCGGCTCTTGGCCTGCGTCGCACGCTCGGCGTCCTGCTGGCGGGCTTCGGCTTGCGCCAGCGCCGCCTGCAGCCCGGCGGTGCGTTCGTTGACCAGCTGTTCCAGTTCCAGTTGCCGCCGTTCGCGTTGCAGCTGTTCTTCCTTGTGCGCCTGCACTTCGGCCACCACGCCGACGATCCAGGCCGCCTGGCCGGCGTCGCCCGCAAAGACCTGGCAGCGGCCGCGTATCCACCGCCACTGGTCGGACCCGTCGAGGTAGCGCACCTCGTAGTTGAAGCGGCCCAGCGTGGCCACCGCAACATCGTGATCGGACTGGTAGCGCGACAGGTCCTCGGGGTGGATGCGCGCGCGGGAAGCCAGCAGCTCGGTGGGCGCGCCGCCGGGGGCAAAGCCCAGCATCTCGTGGAAGCGGTCCGAGTACCAGATCTGACCGGAGCGCAGGTCGCGCTCCCAGTAGCCTTCACCCGAAGCGATGGCGGCACGTTCCAGTCGCGCCTGCAGCATGGCACCGCGCAGGCGTTTCATGGCGCGCGGCTTCTGAGGTCGTGCGGGTCGATAGCGTCACCTTGGGTGTGCACAGGCAGGTCTGGGTGCCACGAATACCGCTGCGACCATAGCGCAGTTCCAGGCAGGTGCCCGATGCCGGTGCCTCAGAAGGTCAAGGCCAGCTGACAGACCGCCGCCTCGTCCAGGTGCGTGCCTTCCTCGCAGAGCTGGGCCAGCGCCTGCGGCGTCAGGTGGACTCGCAACAACGCATCGGTGCTGCGCATGGCACGCAGTTCGTTGGGCTGGCGGGTGATGCCCTTGCTGCTGTACTGGTGGTTGATCCAACCGAGCATGTTTGCCGCCGACTCGACAAACCCGGACTTGGCCAGGTGGAGTGCAAAGTGGTCGAGCACGAGCCGGATGCCGTTCGACTCACGCAGGTGGGCCATGGTGAAGCGGGCTATGGCTGCTGCCTCGGCAAGTTCATCGCACTCGACCAGGATGCCGAAGTAGTTGCCGTACATCCAACCCCAGTTGATCCTGTAGCCGGCCCGGACACACTTGCTGCGTTCAATGACGTTGCGCGCCGCGGTCAGGGCGCCTGGCAGGTCACCCGCCAGCCACAGCGAGTCGGCCAGGTTCTCCTCGACTGTCAATGCCAGGATGTCGTAGCCCCCAGCGCGCGCCAGTTCCAAGGCACGCAAGTTCTCTCGCTGCGTCTCGGCGGGCATGCCGCGCATGTAATAGAACATGGCCAATGTCTTGGGCAGAAGGGCCATCAGCCGCGGATGATCGCCCTGCGCCAGCAACTTGCGTGCTTCGGCCAGCGTCTGCTCGGCCTCCTCCTTGCCCAGCGCAGCCAGCGTGTTGCCCAGCAGCAGCAAGGCGTAGCCGGCCAGCGGCGTATCGCCCAGGGCGCGCAGCATGGTGGCGGCGGACCGCAAGGCCGCGGTGGACTGTTCATTCAACCGCGTGTAGTAGAAGTTGCCCGCCGCCATGTGCAGGGACGCGACCCAGGCGGCGGGCATGTCAGCCTGCACGGCGGCAGAGGCAACCGCCAGCCGTTCTTCCGACTCCCGCATCATCAGGCGTTCAACCCACAGCGGCGCTGACAGGCCCGTGAGCTGCACGCCGACGTGCACATCCCCGCCAGGCCCGAAGGCCCAATCCAGTGCAACGCGCAGGTTGCCAAGATCGGACCCATAGCGCGTGTCGAACGCGGCATCGGACAGGCGCGTCCAGTCGTCGAAGCAGTTGCCGAAGACCGACAGCCAATGCGTGGCGGCGCGTCGGGCCACGGCATCGACCTCGTCCGCCTCGGCCAGCCGTTCAAGCGCATAAGCGCGTGCCACCTCCAGCAGGCGGTAGCGCCACTGGCCCTCCTTGCTGTCGACGCACAACAGCGATTTGGTCACCAGGACACCGATGGCATCGATGACCTCGTGTCGATCCAGCAGCCCGTCGCTGGCCACGGCCGCGCCTGCGGCCAGCGAAAAACCGCCGACGAAGCCCGCGACACGCCGAAAGACCTTGCGCTCACGGTCCGACAGCAGGTGGTGGCTCCAGTCCAGCGTGGCCTGCAGCGTGCGATGCCGCGGCACCGCGCCGCGCCGGCCGGCTGTCAGGGCGAGGAACCGTTCGTCGAGCAGGCGCGCCACGCTGGACAGGCCCAGGGCCGGCACCCGCGCAGCGGCAATCTCGATGGCCAGCGGGATGCCATCCAGGCGCCGGCAGATCGCCGTGATCAGCGGGGCATTCTGGTCATTGCAGCTGAAGCTCAGGTCGCCGGAACGGGCGCGCTCGGTGAAGAGTTCGATGGCGCCAAAGCGCAGGGCCGCTTCGGCCAAGGGCGCGTCGTCGGCCGGCACGGACAGCGAACGCACGCGAAAGACCTGTTCGCCATGGATGCCCAGGATGTCCTGCGACGAGGTCATGACCTGCAGCTTGGGCGCGACTGCCAGCAGGGCGTCCACCAGCGCCGCAACCGAATCGACCAGATGCTCGCAGTTGTCCAGCAAGAGCAACAGTTGCTTTTCGCGGATGTGCAGTGCCAGAGCGTCCCGGCCTGAAGCCGCGTCCTTCACTTCGATGCGCATCGTGGCTGCCACGGCCGCGGCGACCATGTCTGCATCGTTGAGCGAAGCCAGCTCAACCAGCCACACGCCATCCGCAAAGCGGTTGGCCAAGGCCAGCGCGCACTCGTTCATCAGCCGCGTCTTGCCCACACCGCCCGGGCCGGTGACGGTGACCAGGCGAGAGGCACCCAACAAGCCCTGGAGCTGGGCCAGGTCCTGCTCGCGCCCGAACAGCGCGCCCAGGTTGTGCGGCAAGTTGGTCTGTGCAATGGCTGATCGGCGTTTGGCGGGCGCTGCGCCATGCGACCGGGACAGCGGTTCACGCGTGAAGCGGTAGCCCTGCCCCACCACCGTCGAGATGGCGTCGGGGCCGAGCAACTTGCGCAGGGCAGAAATCTGCACTTGCAGGTTGTTTTCAACCACGACCACGTCGGGCCAGACCCTTTCCAGCAACTGGTCCTTCGTCACCAACTGGCCAGCGTGTTCCACCAGGGTCAGCAGCAAGTCCAGCGCGCGTGGCCCGAGCGCGGCGGGCGCGCCGCGCACCAGCAGGCGTCGCTCGTCGGGCTGCAACTCGAAGCCATCGAAGACGTAGCTCAGCACGGGTTCATCCACAGGCCAGCGTCGGTGCCCTTTCGGAAGGCCGTATTACAGCAGCGGCTGAAGCCTGCTGTAGAGGGCCTGAACCCGAATTCAGAAACCTTTAAGGGCAGCTTCAGGACACGTCCGGGCACGCCTTCAATACTGCATTCATCGCCTAACGGGCGACACCACTGCACAGCCGCGGGGCCCGAGCCCGTGCCCAACCTACTCCATCAAGGAAAACAAGTGACTCTGAAGAAGAAACTGCTGTCCATTCATGTGAGCCGGGCCTGTTCAGCCCTGCTTGTAGCCGCCCTGACGCCAACCGCACAGGCGCAAGACGCTTCTCAGCGCGTGGTGGTGACGGGGTCCAGCATCAAGCAGTCGCTTGAACAGCAAGCCCTGCCGGTCCAGATCATCACGCGGGATGAGATCAGCAGGACAGGCGCGGTGAACGTCGAAGGGCTGCTCTTCGCCTTGCCCAGCGTCAGCGCAGCCGGCGGAGTCACCAAATCCATGGGTGCGGGCCTGTCCACTTACGGCCGTTCATCCATCTCCTTGCGTGGCCTGGGGGACCAACGGACGCTGATCCTGCTGGACGGCCGGCGCATGGCTCCATTCGGAACCAACTCGGCCGCAGTCGACATCAATGCCATTCCGGTCGAATCCATCGAGCGCATCGAAGTCCTCACCGACGGCGCGTCGTCCATCTACGGGTCTGACGCCATGGCCGGCGTGGTCAATGTGATTTCGCGCAAGAACTTCCAGGGCATCGAGGTGTCGGCCACCACCGGTGCGCCGACCAGCAAGGGGGGCGGCAAGTCGGAGAAGGCCAACGCCATCTTCGGCTTCGGGGCCCTGGCCACGGACAAGTTCAACCTCATGCTCAGCGTCGGTCGTGAAAGGCAGAGCGAACTGAAAGCCAGCGACCGCGACTACGCCCGAAGCGGCAACGTGCCGCCGTACTTCACCAACGGTGCGACCGGGGGCGGCAACATCGAGGGCGTCTGGGACACCGCGCTGGGTGACACGTATGCTGCCAACGGGGGCAGCGCCACGAATCCGCTGGGGCTTCGTGCCCGCTACTACGGCAATCCGCTGGCCGATTCGGTGGGCTGCAATTTCGACGGCCACTTCATCCAGCCCGGACCTGCGGCGCCCAGCACCAGTGCAGGCCGCTGCTTTTTCGATTCGGCCTCTTCGGTGCGCCTGATTCCCTTGACCGACAAGCAGAACGTGACGGCTTCCGCACGCTTCCAGCTGGCACCGGACACCGAGCTCTATGCCCACCTTTCGCGGGTCCGCAACACCACGCAGCAGGTGTTCCAGCCGTCGCCGGTGCGCACGAGCTTCCTGGACACGGACTCCGCGTTCCAAGGCTCCGGTGTGTCGCCGGCGCTGCTGATTCGACCCAGCAATCCGAACTACCCCACCGCCTGGCTCAACGCCCACGGGCTGTCGGGCATGGTGGGCAAGGACCTGGCGGTGACGCAGCGCGCGTTTGTCGCGGGCGAGCGCACGACACGCGACGAGAGTGTGCAAAAACGTCTGGTCGTCGGCCTGAAGGGCGTCTACAAGGACTGGGACTACGACGGCGCCTTCAGCCAGGACGAGAGCGTCGTACGCGGCAACGTGGTCAACGGGTACTTCTCCCAACTGGAACTGGCACGTGCCCTGAACAATGCCACCAACAACTGGAATCCTTGGTCAGCCGGTGGTGCGCAACCTGCCAACGTGGCCGCCGAAGTGGCCAAGGCCCAGTACATAGGCCCTACCGTTGGCGGCAAGTTCAGGACCCATGCCTGGGACTTGCGATTCTCGAACACCCTGGGCAGCCTGCCGGGTGGTGACCTGGCGCTGTCTGTCGGTGCAGAGATGCGCAGCCAGCGATTCGAGATTTCGGCGCCGGCCATTCTGGCCACCGGTGACATCGCCGGCCTGGGTGGCGGTGTGCTGCCCGTGGCCCGAAGCCGAAGCGTCGGCAGCTTGTTCACCGAAGTGAATCTGCCGTTTCTCAAGAACCTGGAAGCCAACCTGTCCTTGCGTGGAGACCGCTACGCGGACTTGCAGAGAGACGGCAGCCCGGTGACGGGCAAGGTCAGTTTGCGCTATGCGCCAGGGGACATGGTCAGCTTGCGCTCAAGCTTTGGGACCGGTTTCCGCGCACCCTCGCTGTCCGAGTCCTACACGCCTGAAACCGTGGGTTCTTCCGAGCAGTTCACAGACCCGGTGGCCGGTGCCAACTACCAGTCCAACGCCAGGTTTGGCGGCAACCCGAACCTGGTGCCGGAGAAGTCCCGGCAAGGGTCGCTCGGCATCATCCTCACCCCGGCTCGGGGGGTCCGGTTGAACCTGGACTACTTCGCCATCAACATCGACAAGTACATCACCGCCTTGACGGCGCAGCGCATGGTGAACGCCGCGGGTGGTGTCAACAACGCGTCGGTCACCTTCAATCCTGACGGCTCCGCCAACACCGTCGACGAACGGCAGATCAACGCCGGCCTGGCCAAGTTTGCCGGCATCGACTTTGGCGCCAACTGGAGTGCGGCGTTCGGTTTCGGCAAGCTCGCCGTCGACTACAACGGCACGCGCATGCTCAAGGCGACGATCAGGACCGCCGAAGGTCTGGAGGATGCGCTGGGCACCCAGGTGGATCGCCAGGGCGCGGTCAATCTGCTGACGGGCACTGGCGGCACGATCCACAAGTACAAGCACAAGCTGAGTGTGGACTGGTCCCTAGGCACCGTAGGAGCCACTTTCACGCAGAACTTCAGCGACGGCTACGAAGACGGGCCGGATCTCAATGGCAACCGCCACTTCGTGCCGGGCTATTCGATCTACGACTTCCAGGCCCGCTATGCGCCCGGCAAGAATCTGAGCTTCTCGGTCGGCGTCAAGAACGTGTTCGACAAGAAGCCGCCGCTCTACATCAACACGGTCAACTTCTTTGCCTACGGCTTCGACCCAACCCAGTACGACCCGTTGGGCCGCTTCGTGTATGCGAAGGCCACCCTGAAGTTCTGAGGCGCCCGTCTCGTCATGTCCATGGTTCTCAAACTGAGCCAGCCTGCGGAGCCCACGTTTCCTGGCCTCGCGGCCAGGCTGGTGCTGATGGTCGGCGCGGCCCTGCGGGTGGACGGCGAACTCAGCCAGCAGCTGGCACGTGAAGGCGTGCGCTGCCTGTGGCTGCGCAGCACGACCGAGGCCCTGGAAGCCGCACGCCTGGCCCGCTTTGACGCGGTGGTGCTGGATGCAGCCCTGCACGACGCCCACGCCGTCCCGACCCTGAGCGACCTCAAGCAACGCCTGGGCTGCCCGATCGTCGTGGTGGCCGACTACGCCGACGAGGTCGACGAAATCGTTGCGCTGGAAATGGGCGCCGACGCCTACCTGGTGCGCCCCCTGGCGCCGCGCCGCCTGCGCGCGCACCTGATGGCGCTGATGCGGTCCGCCCCGCCGCCCCATGCCTCGGTCCTGGCCGGAGCGAAGCCCATCGCACCGGCCGCCGGCCGCGCGGCGCCGGTCCGGGAGTGCAGTTTCAATGGCTGGTCACTCGACATGAACACCGGCCGGCTGACCGGGCGCGGCCGCCAGGTGGAGTTGACCGTGGTCCAGTGTGTCCTGATGCAGCACCTGATGGACGCAGCCGGGCGTGTGGTGTCGTCATCGCAACTGACGGCCGCACTGCCGGGCGGCGACCAATTGGACGCACACAGCGTGTACGTCTACATCACGCGCCTGCGCAGGCGCCTGGCCGAAGCAGGGGTGCACGAGCTCTGCGTGGAGGCGGTGCGCGGCCGCGGATTTGCACTGCGGACCGTCAACGCCTTGGCCCGCCAGCCGGCGGCCATCATGCAGGCGGCCTAAGCGCCCCCAAACACGCGCGCGTCACCGTCCGAAGGCCCGCTCGCAGCGGTGGGCGTGCCCACCACGTGGCCGCTGGCAGAAGGGGTCGTGGAACAGCGTCTCCTTGATGCCATGGACGCGGTCCTGGAGCATGCCCTGGACCGTGCCGCACTTCGTCAGCGTGGGCCACATCCTGATGAACTCCGACATGGTGGCCACCCGCCCAAGCCAGGTCGCGACCCCAGTTCTGGAAGACCGCCTGCAAGCAGAAATGGAAATGGGCAAGTGCCTGTGCGCGGGCCCTGGTTTTCCTGGACAGGACCAGACGCCCCGGGTTTGCCGCAATGCGCCTGCCGGAGGTGCAGTGATAACGTGCAATGCCGATCTGTTAGCGCTAACAGTCGTTGGCCCCTTGCCTTCACCATGTGCTCAGTGCCACGACCGATGACACCCGCCTGACCAGGAGACTCCATGACTCACCGCACCCGTTCCCTGCACGCACCCGGCGCCTTCCGCCTCCTGCCCGCAGCGTTTGCCGCGGCGTTGACTGCGGCCTTGGCCTCGGCGGCCCATGCCCAGCAGGCAGACCCCAAAAAGGACGATGGCAAGCTGGAGGTCGTGACCATCACGGCCACCAAACGCATCCAGCCGCTGCAAAGCACCCCGATTGCCATCACGGCCATCAGCGGCGCGACGCTGGAAGAGGCCAACCTCAACAACCTGGAAGCCATCGCCACCCAGGTGCCGACGGTGAACTTCCGCACCAACGCCAGCAACAAGGACTCGGCGCTGTTCATCCGCGGCGTGGGCACCATCAGCACCAGCCCCGGCGTGGAGCCCACGGTGTCCACGGTGCTGGACGGCGTGGTCACCGCCCGCCCGGGCCAGGCCACGCTGGACCTGGTGGAGATCGACCGCATTGAAATCCTGCGCGGCCCGCAGGGCACACTCTTCGGCAAGAACGCGTCGGCGGGCGTCATCAACATCGTGACGAAAGCGCCGAGCAAGGAGTTCAGTGGCTATGCCGACCTGGGCCTGTACCAGGGCGGTGAAAGGCGCGTCCGGCTGGGCGTGTCCGGCGAAGTGGCCAAGGACCTGGTGCGCGCCAGCCTGTCCGGCATGGCCGGCAAGTTCGACGGCAACGTCACCAACGTGTACGACGGCAGCAAGGTCAACGGTTACGACCGCAAGGGCGTGCGGGCCCGCGTCGACATCACGCCCAGCAAGGACCTGAAGATCGTGCTGCTGGCCGACCAGGTGCGGGCCGACGACACGCCACCCACGGGCGTGGCCTACAGCACCAACGTGCGCGCCTACCCCAGCCTGGCAGTGACGGCCAATCCGACCTTCGGTCTGGCCGTGGCACCGGTGGTGCCTTCGCCCACGAACCGCGAAATCAACAGCGAGATGAAGACGCGGGTGTCGGACAAGAACCAGGGCTTCTCGGCACAGGTGGACTTGAACGTCGGCTCGCACCAGGTCACCAGCATCACGGCCCTGCGCAAGTGGACCAACGAACAGTACCAGGACCAGGACCGCCTGGGCACGCTGTTCCGGGGCCTCAACCGCACCGCCGACCGCGGCACGCTGGACTTCTCGCAGACCAGCCAGGAACTGCGCATCGCCAGCACCCAGAAGGCCTTCCTGGAATACGTGGCCGGCGTGTTCTACATCAAGGGCAAGGACGACGAACAGTACGCCCGCACCACCACGCGCTGCGCCAGTTCCACGGCTGCCGCACTGCCCAACGGCCTGGTGCCGTGCAGCGCCGGCAGCCTCACCAACGACACCGGCGTGGCCGACTACGGCACGGTCAACAAGAGCCTGTCCCTGTTCGGCGAAAGCACCTGGAACTTCCAGCCCGACTTCCGTGCCATCACCGGCCTGCGCTACACCAAGGACGACCTGTCCTACTACCACAGCCGCATCTTCACGCCAGACCCGACAACACCCACGGCCACCACCGCGCCCGGCATCCAGCCCACGCGGACCCGCGTCAACGGCGCCACCAACGAAACCGCACTGTCCGGTCGGGTCGGTCCGCAGTTCGACATTGCCAAGGACGTGATGGGCTACTTCACGTACTCGCGCGGCTACAAGGGCCCTGCCTACAACGTGTTCTTCAACATGACACCGACGCAGGACAACGTGCTGGCGCCGGAAAAGAGCCGCTCACTCGAAGCCGGCCTGAAGACCACCTTGATGGACGGCAAGCTGCGCTTGAACCTGGCCTTCTTCAAGACCGACTACACCGGCTACCAGGCCAACGTGCCCGACCTGGTGGGCGGCGTGGTGGTGACGCGCCTGGTCAACGCCGGCAGCGTCACGACATCGGGCCTGGAACTGGATGCCACGGCGCGGGTGACGCCCGCGTTGACCATCACGGCTGCAGTGGCCAACGTGGAAGCGCGCATCGTCAACTTCAACTGCCCGCCCGGCGCGGCCGCCAGCTGCGACGTGAATGGCAAGCCCATGCCGTTCTCACCGGACTGGAAAGGCAGCCTGCGGGTGAAATACGTGCAGTCGCTGGGGGGCTCGCTGTCGCTGGACTACGGCGTGGACATGAACCGCCAGAGCGGCACCAACTTTGACCTGCAGCAGCAACCGGACTCCTACCAGCCGGCCTACAGCATCTTGAACGCCAGCATCGCGCTCACCAGCACCGCGGGTTGGCGTGTCGCGCTGATCGGCAAGAACCTGCTGAACCAGAGTTACGCTACCTTCATCCAGAACAGCGGCAACCACATCAACCGTTATGTGCCGCGCGATGACAAGCGCTACTTCGGGGTGAACGCCCGGTATGACTTTTAGCCCCCAAGGGGGCCGTCCGCCCAGGGACCGGCGGAGCCGGGTCCCTGGCGGGAAGCTCGATCAGGGGCGGCTCAGGTGATCACGGACTGCTGCGCGATCCCTGCATCCACCAGCACGTGCTGGCCCGTCATGCCGTTGCTGTCGTCGGCGGCCAGGAACAGCGTGGGCCGCGCGACGTGGCCGGGGTCCAGGCGGATCTTCAGGCACTGTGCGTCCAGGAAGGCCTGGTCGGCGGCCGGGTCGCGGTGCAGCGTGGTCTGGCGGTCGGTGACGATGGCACCGGGCACCAGCGCATTGACGCGGATGTTGCGTGCGCCCAGTTCGCGCGCCATCGTGCGTGTCAAGCCCAGGATGCCGGCCTTGGCGGTGGTGTAGCCCACCAGGTTGGGCCGGCCGCGCATCCAGCTGACGCTGCCCATGTTGATGATGTTGCCGCCACCGGCAGCGGCCATGCCCGGCGCCACGGCCTGGATGGCGAAGAAGTAGTGCTTCAGGTTCAGCGCGATGCGTTCGTCCCAGAAGTCCGGTGTCACGTCCTCCATCGCATGACGGTCGTCGCGGCCGGCGTTGTTGACGAGCACATTCACCGTGCCCACTTCGGCGGCCACGCGTTGCAAGAGCGCTTGGTAGGCCACCACGTCGCGCACATCGCAGGCTGCGTACCACGGGGTCGGCAGGCCGACGGCGCTGAGCTCGTCCGTCAACGCGCGGCCCCCATCGGGCTTGGTGCCGCAGAAAGCCACGCGAGAGCCCTGCTGCGCAAAAGCGCGCACCAGTTCAGCGCCGATGCCCGAGCTGCCGCCCGAGATGAAGACCACCTTGCCGCGCAGGCTGGGGTACTGGGCGTAGCTCATCGCGATCACCAGCCTTGGGGCAGCACTTCGGCCAGGCCCACCACGCGGCCCTCGTCGATGCTCTTGTGCGCCGCCAGGCCCATGGCAACGGCCCGCAGGCCTTCTTCCAACGGGATCTCGGGCGGCTGGCCTTGCGCGATGGCGGCAGCGAAGCGTTGGTGCTCGATGTAGCTGGCGCCGAAGTGGTGGCCTGCGTACTTGATGTTCGTGTCCCACACGCGGCGCACGTTCACGCCCTGGCCGGTGCCGGAAGGCTGGCCCCACGCCTGGCGGCGGCCCCAGTCTTCACGCCGGCCGTGGCGCAGCGTCAGCGACGGCAGCAGCGACTCCAGCTTGCCTTCGTCGCCCACCACCACGATGTGTTCGTTGTCCGTGCTGTTCTCGGCAAACATGCACAGGTCCAGCATGGCGCGGGCGCCACTGGGGTACTCCAGCACCACGTAGGCGCTGTCCAGGATGTCAGGGCGCTTGCCGCCATAACTTTCATCCAGATGGTTCACGCGCTGGCCGCCGCTGGCAAAGATGCGCACGGCGTGTTCACGCAAGATGAAGTCCATCAGGTTGAAGTAGTGGCAGCACTTCTCCACGAGCGTGCCGCCGGTGTTTTCGGTGAACCGGTTCCAGTCGTCCACCTTGGGATAGAAGGGTTCGCGGTGTTCGCGGATGGCCACCTGGTGGATGCGCCCCACCCCGCCTTCATGGGCGATGCGCACCATCTCCGCCACGGGCGGCATGTAGCGGTATTCCTGCGCCACCCAGACGATGCCGCTGCGGCCCTGGGCGCGCTGCAACAAGTCCAGGCCGTCGTCCATGCGCGTGACCAGGGGCTTCTCGACCAGGATGTGCAGCCCGTTCACGGCCAGTGCGTCGCGCAGCATCGCCGCGTGGGTGAAATTGGGGGTGGCGATCACGACCGCATCGCACAGGCCGCTTTGCAGCAGGTCCTGGTGGTGGTCAAACACCTGGGGCCGCGCGCCGCGGCAACTGGCCAGTGCGGCTTCGCGGCTGGGGCCGTGCGGGTCTGCCAGCGCGGTGACTTCAGCACCGCCCATGGCCAAGAGGTTCTCGATGTGCTCGCGGCCCATGCTGCCGCAACCGATGATGCCGTAGCGAATCATGTGTCTAACCCTTCAGGCCACCTTGCGTCAGCCCGCCCACCACGCGTTCCTGGAACAGCGCGATGAGCACGGCGATCGGTACGATGGCGACGATGAGCGCGGCCGAGATGATCGGCCACGGAAAGTTGAACTCGCCCTGGTACAGCGTGATGCCCACCGGCAGGGTACGCATGCCCGGGCTGGCGTTCAGCGACAGCGCCAGCAGGAACTCGTCCCAGGCGTTCACAAAGGCCAGGATGCCTGCCGTGAACACACCCGGCGCGGCCAAGGGCACGACCACCCGCCACAAGGCACCCATGCGCGTGCAGCCGTCGATCATGGCGGCGTTTTCCAGGTCGCGCGGGATGCTCTGGAAGAAGCTCACCAGCACCAGCGTGCACACCGGCAGGTTGAGCACCGTGTAGGGCACGATCAGCGCCACGTAGCTGTTCAGCAGGCCCGCCGCGCGCATGGTCTCGAAGATGGGCACCAAGAGCGTCACCAGCGGGAACATGGAACTGGCCACGATGCAGGTCAGGATGAGCTGCCTCCGCTTCAGGTTCAGCCGCGCGATGGCGTAGGCGGCCAGTGCCGCCACCAGCAGCGACACCACCGTGGAGCCGACGGCGACCATGGCGCTGTTGCCCAGGTAGCGCAGCAGCGGCTGGTCGGTGAAGGCCTGAACGTAGTTGGACAGCACCGGGTTCTGCGGCCACCAGGTGATGGGCTTGCTGACCAGTTCCGCTTCGGTCTTGAAGGACGTGAGCAGGATCCACAGCGCCGGGAAGAAACCGTTGAGCACCACCGCGCCGGCGGCGATCAGACGCAGCACCTGTGGGGACCAGTTCGGCATCATGCCGACTGCCCCACACGCTTCAGGTAGAACGCCGTGATGACCAGCGACAGCACGAACATGCACACCGCCAACGTGCTGCCGTAGCCCACGTCCAGGTAGTCGATGGTGGTCTTGTGGATCAGCATGGCCAGCGTCTCGGTGGCATTGCCCGGGCCGCCCTTGGTCATGGTGTAGGGAATGTCGAAGGTCTGCAGCGCGGTGATGGTGCGGAAGATCAAGGCCACCACGATGCTGGGCATGAGCATGGGGATGGTGATGCCCCTGAACTGCTGCCAGCGGCTGGCGCCGTCCACCTCGGCCGCTTCATAGAGCGACTTCGGGATCATCTGCAGGCCCGCCAGCAGGATCAGCGCCATGAAGGAACTGGTCTTCCAGATGATGGTCAGGCAGATGGCCGCAAAGCCCCAGGCCGGCTTGAGCAACCACATGGTGGGCTCGGCCGCGCTGGCCAGGCCCAGGCGCCGCAGCACGTCGTTGATGACACCGTATTCGGTGTGGAAGAACCACGCGAAGATCAGGCCGGCAAAGGACAGCGGCAGGGCCCAGGGCAGCAGCAGCGCCAGCCGCACCGGCCAGCGGCGCTTGAACGGCAGGTTGGCCAGCAGCGCCAGGCCCAGCCCCACCACCAATGCGCCGGGCACGGTGATGAGTGTGATGAGCACGGTGTTCTTCGTGGCGTTCCAGAAGTCCGTGTCCTGGAACACCAGCAGGTAGTTTTCAAGGCCCACAAAGCGGGCCGCCGTGCCGCCGGACAGTCGCAGGTCGAAGAAGCTGTTGAAGATGAGCCGGCCGATGGGGTAGACGACGATCAGCGCCAGCAGCACGAAGGCCGGCGCGAGCAGCAGCACGCCGAGCGTCTTTTCGCTCGGGTCGCGCAGGCGGTCCAGCAGCGTGGGCGGCGTCATCGGCATCGTCCGGTGGCGTTCAGCGCATCACGCGGCCCAGGCGGGAGCCGATCTCGTTCACGCCTTCCTCAGCCGTCTTGGTGCGCGCCAGCACGGCGCTGGTGGTCGTGCGGATCACATCGCTCACCTGTCCGTAGTCGCGGCTCAGCGGCCGGCTGCGGCCGGCCACCACCACGTTGGCGGCGTCCTTGAACCACGGCACCGCCTTCACCACATCGGCGTCGGTGTACAGGCCCGCACTCGTGGGCAGCAGCGCCCCCTCCATGGCCAGGAATTTGCTGGCTTCGGGCGCAGCCATGTACTTCACCAGCTTGGCGGCGTCGGCCTTGTGCTTGCTGAAGGCGCTGACGGCCCACTGCCAGCCGCCCACGCAGGTGGCGCTCTTGCCGCCCGCCATGGCCGGCAGCGGCATCACGCCCACCCGGCCCTTGACCTTGCTGTCGGCGTCGTCGGCGAAGCGGTCCCAGGCCCAGCTCCAGTTGATGGCAAACACCACCTGCCCGGCCTTGAATTCGTTGACCGTGTCGGGTGTCTTCACCTCGGCCACGTTGCGCTTGATGACGCCCGCGTCCACCAGGCTCAGCCACTGCTGCAGGCCCCTCGCGGCCGCGGGGCGGTCCAGCGTGAGCTTGCCGGCCGCGTCGTTGAAGTCCTTGCCCTGGCTCCAGTAGGGCAGCAGGAAGGTGCACACCGCGCCTTCGATGGGCGCGCCCTGGATGCTCAGCCCCTGCAGGTTGGCATTGCCTTCGGCCGCCTGGATCTTCTTGGCCGCGGCCGCCAGTTCGTCCCAGGTCTTGGGTTCCGCGATCTTGTGCTTGTCCAGCAGGTCCTTGCGGTAGTACATGAACATGGCGTCGGCGAAGGCCGGCATGGCGGCCAGCTTGCCGTCCACCACGTTGGAGCTGGCGTACACCGGCAGGAAGGGCTTCAGCGCCGCAGCGGGCTCGCCCATGTAGGCGTTCAGGGGCTCCAGCCAACCGGCGCCGAAGTACTGAGCCGGGTTGACGATGTCGATCAGGTAGATGTCGATCGCCGGGTCCTTGGCATTGAGCACGGTGCTCAGGTACTGGCGCTGCAGCTCGCTGGTGGAGCCGCCGGTCTCGATCTCGATGCTGACGCCGGGGTTGGCCTTCTGGTAGCGGTCGAACAACTGGCGCATCAGGTCGGGGCGCTGGTTCTGACCGCCGCTGAAAACGCGCAGCTTGGTCTGGGCCCAGGCGGCGCCAGGCGCTGCAAGCAGCGTGGCGGCCGTGAAGATGGCAGTGGAAAGGGCAGCACGTCGGCACATGGCGGTCTCCTCAGATCGCGGCGCCGCTGGCGGCGTCGAACAGATGCAGATGCTCGGCCTGCAGGTACAGGTCCACGGCAGCACCCGGGGGCTGGCGGAAGCTGGCCGGCGCGCGGGCAATGAGTTCGACCTGGCCGACTTTGAGCGTGACCAGGGTCTCAGCGCCCAGCGGTTCCAGCAGCACCACCTGGGCCGGCACCTGCTGCGCGCCGGGTGCAGGCGCCAGCGCCAGGTTCTCTGGCCGCACACCGAACTTCAGCGCGGTGGTGGGCGCGCGCGCTGCGCGCTCCTCCAGTGCGGCCGGCAGCGTGACCTGCACACCGCCCAGGTCGGCCGACGTGCCCCGCAACGTGCAGGGGCACAGGTTCATGGGCGGCGCACCGGTGAAGCCGGCCACGAACACGGCGGCCGGCCGGTTGTAGATGGCCTCCGGCGTGTCGTATTGCATCTTGTGGCCACCGGACAGCACGGCAATGCGGTCGGCCAGGGTCATGGCTTCCACTTGGTCATGCGTGACGTAGATGATGGTGGCGCCCAGGCGCTGGTGCAGCCGCTTGATCTCGCTGCGCATCTCGTTGCGCAACTGCGCGTCCAGGTTGGACAGCGGCTCGTCGAAGAGGAACACCTTGGGTTCGCGCACGATGGCGCGGCCAATGGCCACGCGCTGGCGCTGTCCGCCGCTCAGGGCCGCGGGGCGGCGCTCCAGCATGTGGTCGATGCGCAGCAGCTTGGCGGCGTCCATCACGCGGCGCTGGATCTCGGGCTCGGGTGTCTTGCGCAGGCGCAAGCCGAAAGCCATGTTCTCGAACAGCGTCTTGTGCGGGTACAGGGCATAGTCCTGGAACACCATGGCGATGTCGCGGCTGCGCGGCGGCAGGTCGTTCACCCGCTGGCCTTCGATGGCCACGGTGCCGCCACTGATCGGCTCCAGCCCCGCGATCATGCGCAGCAAGGTGCTCTTGCCGCAGCCGCTGGGCCCCACGAAGACCACGAATTCGCCGTGCCGAATCTCCAGGTCGATGCCGTGGATGACGGTGGTCTTGCCGTCGTAGCTCTTGGTGACGCCTTGCAGGCTGACCGCTGCCATGCGCTGCTCAGTAGCCGCTTTGCTGTGGGGCCGCCGGCGCAGCGGGGGCCGGCGTGGCATCGATGGCGCGCAGCGCCTGTGCCGCGCCCTGGCAGGCGCGCATCAGGAGGCCCAGGTCCGACGCCACGGCCACGAAGTCGTAGCCCATGGCGCGGTACTGCGCCACCACCTCGGGCGTGCCACCCACGGTGCCGACAGGCATGCCCAGGGCATTGGCGCGCCTGGCCGCGTCGGCCATCACGGCCATCACGTCCGGGTGCGTCAGCGCGCCCACATGGCCCATGGAGCCCGACAGGTCGCCCGGCCCCATGAAGAGCGCCCCCACGCCCGGCACGGCTGCGATGGCTTCCAGATTGGCCACCGCTTCCAGCGTTTCCAGCTGCAGCACCGCGCACACCTGGGCATTGGCCTGCTTGAAGAAGTTGGGAATGGTGCCGAAGCGCGAGGCGCGGCTCATGCCGGCCATGCCGCGCACGCCTTCCGGTGCGTAGCGCGTGGCGGCTATGGCTTGCCGGGCCTCCTCGGCGTTCTGGATGAAAGGGAACAAGAGCGAATGGGCGCCCGCGTCCAGCACGCGCTTGACCATCACGGTGTCATTCCAAGGCACACGCACCAGCGGCGCCATAGGGGTGTTGCCCACGGCCTGCAGCAGCTGCACCAGGCCCATCAGGTCAATGGGGGTGTGCTCCATGTCCAGCACGCCCCAGTCGAAACCTGCGCTGCCGACCGCTTCCGCCACGATGGGGCTGGCGGACATGACCCAGGTGCCGATGGGCACGCGTGTGGCGCGGTGGGCCAGCAGCTGTTGGAAGGGGTTCATCGCGGTGCTTTCAGTAGATGACCGGCTCGGGCGTGTCCGGGCCGTGTTGCAGGAAGTCCAGGTCGCAGCCTTCGTGGGCCTGGGTCACGTGCTGCTGATACAGCTGGGTCCAGCCGCGGCCGAAGGCGCGCGGTGGTGGGGTCCATTCGGCACGGCGGCGGGCCAGTTCCTCGTCGCCCACCTCCAACTGCACGCTGCGCGCGTCCACGTCCAGGGCGATGAAGTCGCCCGTGCGCACCAGTGCCAAGGGGCCACCCACCGCGCTTTCCGGGCTGACGTGCAGGATGCAGCTGCCGTAGTGCGTGCCGCTCATGCGCGCGTCACTGATGCGGACCATGTCGCGCACGCCCTGCTGCAGCAGCTTCTTCGGGATGGGCAGGCCACCCCACTCGGGCATGCCGGGCGCACCGACGGGGCCGGCGTTGCGCAACACCAGCACGGTGTGCTCGTCCACGTCCAGGTCCGGGTCGGCCATCGCCGCCAGCATCTGCGGCTGGCTGTCGAACACCAGGGCGCGGCCGCGGTGCTTGAAGAACTTGGGGCTGGCCGCGCTGGGCTTCATCACCGCGCCCTGGGGTGCCAGGTTGCCGGTCAGCACCGCCAGCGCGCTGGCGTTGACGGGCCGACTCAGCGGGCGGATGACCTCGTCGTCAATCACCTCGCAGCCCTCGACCTGTTCACCCAGGCTGCGGCCCGTGCAGGTGCGCTCGCCCAGGCTCAGCTCGTCGCGCACGCGATTCATCAGCGCGGGCAACCCACCGGCGTAGTAGAAGTCTTCCATCAGCCGGTCGCCGCTGGGGAAGAGGTTGGCGATGACGGGCACGCGGCGCGCCGCCGCATCCAGGTCCGCCAGACTCAGGTCGACCCCCGCGCGGCGCGCCAGCGCAATGATGTGCACGGCGGCGTTGGTGCTGCCGCCCAGCGCCATCTGCACCACCGCTGCGTTGAGAAAGCTGCCGCGCGTGAGGATGCGCTGCGGCGTCAGGTCGTCCCAGACCATGCCCACGATGCGTTCGCCGCAATCTGCAGCCATGCGCGGGTGCGCCGCGTCCATGGCAGGGATGCTGGTGCTGCCCGGCAGCGCCAGGCCCAAGGCTTCGGCCATGGCCGTCATGGTGCTGGCCGTGCCCATGGTGTTGCAGGTGCCGGGGCTGCGCGTCATGCGCGCTTCCAGCTTCACCCAGTCGGCCTCGGCGATCTTGCCGGCCTGGTATTCGTCCCAGAACATGCGGGTATGCGTGCCGGCGCCGACGCTCTTGCCTTGGTGGCGGTCGTTCAACATGGGTCCGGCTGGGCAGAAGAGCGCTGGAATGCCCATGCTGATGGCGCCCATCAGCAGCCCTGGCGTGGTCTTGTCGCAACCGCCCAGCAGCACCGCGCCGTCGATGGGCAGGCTGCGCAGCAGTTCCTCGGTCTCCATCGCCAGGAAGTTGCGGTAGAGCATGGTGGTGGGCTTGACCATGACCTCGCCCAGGCTCATGGCCGGCAGTTCGAAGGGCATGGCGCCGGCCAGGAGCACACCGCGCTTCACGGCCTCGGCCCTTTCGCGCAGGTGCGCGTGGCAGGGCGACAGGTCACTCCAGGTGTTGATGATGGCCACAATGGGCCGGTTCATCACGTCCTCGCGGCGCAAGCCCATCTGCTGCATGCGCTGGCGGTGCGCGAAGGCGCGCATGTCGGTGGCTGCAAACCAGCGGCGGCTGCGCAGGTCGGCGAGGGATTTGCTCATCGTGTGAGATGCTCTCGAAAGCAGCCTATTGTTACCGCTAACATAGGTCTCTGCCCGTCTCAGGTCCATCCTCGATAACCCGATGAGCCCGCCCGCCCGCACCCCGCTCGGCACCATCCTCGGCACCACCCCCGGCAGCCCCCGCCAGGCACGGCGCGGCCATGGTCGCGTCACGCTGCAGGACGTGGCGGCGGCAGCGGGTGTCACGTCGATCACCGTGTCGCGCTTTCTGCGGGAACCCACGGTCGTGGCGCACGACACCGCCGAACGCATCCGCGAAGCCCTGGCACAAACGGGCTACGTGCCCAACAAGCAGGCGGGCCTGCTGGCCAGCGGCGTCAGCAACATCGTGGCTGCCCTGCTGCCCAACCTGGCCAATTCCATCTTCGCGGAAACCGCACAGGGCCTCAGCGATGGGCTGCAGGCGGCCGGCATGGAGTTGCTGATTGCCAGCACCGGTTATTCACTGGAACGAGAAGAACAGCAGCTGCGCGCGCTGCTGGGTTGGCACCCGGCGGCGGTGGTGGTCACGGGCCGGCGGCATTCGCCCGGCGCCCTGAAGATGCTGGCCCAGGCCAAGGCCGCGGGAACACCGGTGATCGAGATCTGGGACCACCACGCGCCCGAGCCGGGGCAGCGCAAGACCAGCTTCACACAGATCGGTTTCAACCACGACGACGTGGGCCGCGCCATGGCCGAACACCTGCTGCGCGCCGGCCACCGCGTGCTGGCCTATGTGGACAGCGGCGTGGCCGAAGACTACCGGGCGCACGAGCGCGGCAACGCCTTCGCCGCCACGGCCCGCGCTGCGGGGGCCGCCGTCACCGTGATGGCGGCCCCCGCGGGCGACGCCTTCGACGCAGGCCGGCAGGTGCTGTCGGAACTGCGGCGCGCCGGGCCGCCCCGCATCACCGCCGCAGCCTTTGCCAATGACCACCTGGCCTGCGGCACCTTGCTGGAGACGGCGCGCGCCGGCGTGCGCGTGCCGCAGGACCTGGCACTGCTGGGCTTTGGCGACTTCGCCATTGCGCGGCAGTTGACGCCCGCCTTGTCCAGCGTGCAGTTGCCCCGCCAGGCCATTGGCCAGCAGACGGCCAAGACCCTGTTGGACGCCTTGAAGCTGGGCCAGCCCGCGGTGCCGGTCTCGCTGCCCTGGAGCCTGGTGGTACGGGGCAGCACGGGGGCCGGTTGATCTGCCATTGACCGCGCCGGGTGGTCATTCGCCAGCCAGCAACCCTGGCGCGCGGGCCCGGTCGACTCCAGCGCCACCCATTCAACGCAGGGCCATCACCACCAGACCCACGAACAGCGCCAGCCACACAGTCTCGGCCACGATCAGCATCACAGGGCGCCAGCCCATGCGGGCGAGCTGGCGGAACGAGGTCTTCATGCCCAGCGCCGCGATGGCCACCACCAGGCAGGCCCGCGACAACTGGCCCAGGCCCTGCTGCAGCGCCGGTGCCATCCCGAGCGTCGAGTTCAACACCACCAGGGCGATGAACAGCCACAGGAACCAGGGCAGCTGTGAAGACTCGGGGTCGGTGGCGTCGGCCGGCAGGTCTCCAGCCGACGCAAGCCGCTGGCTGCGGAAGCTCCAGGCGGTGCCAGCCACCACCAGGGTCAGGAGCGTGACGCGGAAGAGCTTGACCACCGTGGCCGCATCGCCGGTGGCCGGGTTGATCGTGTAGCCGGCACCCACCACCTGCGCCACGTCATGGATGGTGGCGCCCAGGAACAGCCCGCCCAGCGGCGGCGGCAGGTCCAGCAGGCGCACCACCAGCGGGTACAGCACCATGGCGATGGTGGACAGCAAGGTCACGCTCACCACCACCACCAGTGTCGTGCGGTCGCCGTCCTTGTCACGCGGCAGCACCGCGGCAATGGCCAGTGCAGCCGAAGCCCCGCAGATGGCTACTGCGCCCCCCGCCAACACGCTGTACGCCCGCGTCAGGCCCATGCAGCGGCCGAGCCACAGAGCCACACCCAAGGTGCTGACCACCGCCAGCACCACCACGGCCGCGGTCTGCCAGCCCAGCGCGGCGATCTGCTCTGCGGTGATGCGGGCGCCCAGCAGGCCCACGCCCACGCGCAACACGGTACGCGACGCGAACTCGACGCCTGGCAGCGCCCGGCCCGCACGGCCGAGGTGGTTCAGCGACACGCCGAAGAACAGGGCATACAACATCTGCGGGCCGCCGTGCAGCGAAGCCACCAGCGTGGCCGCCGCGCCCACCAGCGAGGCCACGACCATGCCTGGCAACAAGGCCTGCAGCTTCATGTGGGCCGCGACAAGAGGTTCACGTAGTCGTGATGGGTGCTGAGCACGGTGCTCACGCGCCACTCCACGGCCTGCCCGCCCAGCGCGATGGCCACACGACGCACCTGCAGCACCGGCGAGCCCGGCGCCACACCCAGCACCCGCGCGGCTGCGCGGTCGGCGCCCACGGCGCGCAGGCGTTCGTGGGCGCGCACGACGCTGATGCCGAACCCGGTCTGGTAGAGGTGGTAGATGGTGCTGGGGCGTTCGCGCCACTGCTTTTCGCTCAGGCCGCGGAACAGTGCGGCCGGAATCACCAGCCGGTCGTGCACGACGGCCCGCCCCTGCAAGAGCAGACGGTTCTCCACCTGCACGCCGGGTTCACCGGGCTTCAGGGACAGCGCAGCGGCGGCCTCTTCGTCGAGCCGCGTGCGCTCGAAGGAGACCAGTTCCACCTGCGGCGGCTCGCGCAGGCCATCGCAGCGTTCGATGTGGAAGAACTGGAACAGGAAGCGGTCGCTCGTGTGCGTGGCCACAAAGGTGCCGCGCCCCTGGCGACGCACCAGGATGTGTTCGGCCACCAGGTCGTCCACCGCCTTGCGCACGGTGCCCACGGACACGCCGAAGGTGGCAGCCAGTTCACTTTCGCTGGGCAGCGCCTGCCCAGGCGCCACGCTGCCGGCTTCGATGACCCGCAGCAGCGACCGCCGCACGGCACGGAACAGCGGCATGCCCACGGCTTCGGGCTGCAGCGCTTCGAACACGGCCGCGGGTGGTGCGGTGACACCGCGGCGGCGCTGCTTGTGGTTGACGGGCATGCCCGCATGTTAGGCCGGCCTGGCACCTACATCCAGGTCATACAGATGACCTGTTTGACGTCGAGAAGGTCGGCCCCGATACTCGCCGCCGGCCCGCGCCAACCAGCGGGTGGCACAGGAGCACAGGATGATTCATTTCGTGTTGCACGACAAACAGGATTCCGTTGCCGTCGTGGTGGTGGAAGGGGTGAAGGCGGGCATGAAGCTCAAGGGCTGGATCATGGACGAGGACAAGATGACCTCGGTGACCGCCAAGCAGGACATCCCCATCGGCCACAAGGTGGCGCTGCGCAAGATGGCGGTGGGCGACACGGTCATCAAGTACGGCATCGACATGGGCAAGGTGGTCCAGCCCATCAAGTCGGGCGAACACGCCCACGTGCACAACATCAAGACCAAGCGTTGGTGAGACGGACCACCCCCGTAGCGGCTTCGCCGCTCCCCCTCAAGGGGGCGCCGCCAGGCGCCGGGCAGACCCCGTCCCCGGCGGCCGCTTGATCTGTCGCAGCGCATTCAATCAAGGACTCCCATGAGCATCGTCACCAAGAAGACCACCTTCCTCGGCTACCGGCGCGAAAACGGCCGCGTCGGCATCCGCAACCACGTCATCATCCTGCCGCTGGACGACCTGTCCAACGCCGCGGCCGAGGCCGTGGCCCACAACATCAAGGGCGCGTTGGCCATTCCGCACCCCTACGGCCGCCTGCAGTTCGGCGCCGACCTGGACCTGCACTTCCGCACCTTGATCGGCACCGGCTGCAACCCCAACGTGGCTGCGGTGGTGGTCATCGGCATCGAAGACGGCTGGACGCAGAAAGTGGTCGATGGCATCAAGGCCACCGGCAAGCCCGTGGTGGGCTTCGGCATTGAACAGCATGGCGACCACGACACCATCCTGCGCGCCAGCAAGGCGGCGCGCGAATACGTGCAGTGGGCCAGCGAGAAGCAGCGCGAGAAGTGCAACATCCAGGAACTCTGGGTCAGCACCAAGTGCGGCGAAAGCGACACCACCAGCGGCTGCGGTGCCAACCCGACGGTGGGTGACGCCTTCGACAAGTTGCACAAGCTGGGCAGCTACCTGTGCTTTGGCGAGACGACGGAGCTGACTGGCGGCGAACACATCGTGGCTGCGCGCTGCGCCAACGACAAGGTGCGCGAACAGTTCATGTTCATGTTCAACCGCTACCAGGACGTCATCAACCGCCACAAGACCAGCGACCTGTCGGACAGCCAGCCGACCAAGGGCAACATCCTGGGCGGCTTGACGACGATCGAAGAAAAGGCCCTGGGCAACATCCAGAAGATCGGCAAGAAGTGCACGGTGGATGGCGTCATCGACAAGGCCGAGATGCCCACGCACCCGGGCCTGTGGTTCATGGACAGCTCGTCGGCGGCCGCCGAGATGGTCACGTTGTGCGCGGCTTCGGGCTACGCGGTGCACTTCTTCCCCACCGGCCAGGGCAACGTCATCGGCAATCCCATCCTGCCGGTGATCAAGATCTGCGCCAACCCGCGCACCGTGCGCACGATGAGTGAACACGTCGACGTCGACGTGACGGGCCTGCTGCAACGCGAACTCACGCAGGGTGATGCCGGCGACAAGCTGCTGGAGTGCATGCTGCGCACCGCCAACGGCCGACTCACCGCGGCCGAGGCGCTCGGACACCGCGAGTTCGTGCTGACGCGCCTGTACGAGTCGGCCTGAGCGCGGGGCCACACATGGCGCGCATCGTCATCACCGAATTCATGGACGAGCGCGCCGTGGCGCGGCTGCAGGCCGCCCACGACGTGCTCTACGCACCGCAGCTGGTGGACGACGCGCCACGCCTGCTGGAAGAGGCCAGGCACGCCGACGTGCTGGTGGTGCGCAACCGCACGCAGGTGCGCGGCGGCCTGCTGGTGGCGCTGCAGCGCTGCCAGGTGGTGGGCCGGCTGGGGGTTGGCCTGGACAACATCGACGTGGCGGGCTGCGAGGCGCGCGGCATGCAGGTCATACCGGCCACCGGCGCCAATGCGCTGAGCGTGGCCGAATACGTCGTCACCTGTGCGCTGGTGCTGCTGCGCGGGGCCTACCTGTCCAGCGCGGCGGTGGCGGCTGGGCAGTGGCCGCGCGCGGCGCTGTCCAACGGGCGCGAAGTGGCCGGCAAGACCTTGGGCTTGGTGGGCTTTGGCGCCATCGGCCAGCTCACATCGAGACTGGCGCGCGGACTGGGCCTGCAGGTCATCGCCTTCGACGCCTTGATGGACGCGGACCACCCGGCCTACGCCGAACACGGCGTGCGGTGCGCAGGGCTGGACGAGGTGGTGCGCACGGCCGACGTCATCAGCCTGCACGTGCCCTTGGTCGAGGGCACACGTGGCCTCTTCGACGCGGCGCGACTGGCGTCCATGAAGCCCGGCGCCGTGCTCATCAACACGGCCCGCGGCGGCATCGTCGACGAAGTGGCGCTGGCTGCCGCGCTCAAGAGCGGCCACCTGGGCGGCGCTGCCATCGACGTCTTTGGCACCGAACCGCTGCCGGCCGCCGCGCACTTTGCTGGCTGCCCCAACCTGCTGCTGACGCCCCACATCGCAGGCGTCACGGCCGAGGCCAACGACCGCGTCAGCAGCCTCATTGCCGACAAGATGCTGGAGGCCCTGCGATGAAACTGGCGCTCAGCGAGCTGGAAGCCCGCGTCACCGCCGCATTGCAGGCTGCGGGTGCGACGCCGGCCACGGCTTCGGCCACCGCCACGGCGCTGGTGCTGGCCGAAGCGCAAGGCCTGGGTTCGCACGGCCTGAGCCGCGTCAGCCAGTACGCCACGCACCTGCGCAACGGTCGCGTCAAGGGCGCCGCGGTGGCGCGCGTGCTGCGACGCAAGGGGGCAGCACTGGTTGTCGACGCCGACGAAGGCTTGGCGTTTCCTGCCTGCGCACTGGCGGTGCAGGAAGCCTTGGCCATGGCGCGCGAGCACGGCATCGCCCTGGCCGGCGTGGTGCGCAGCCACCACTGCGGCGTGCTCGTTGACCACCTGCGCGCCGTGGCGGCCGCGGGCTGCGTGGGCCTGGGTTTCGCCAACTCGCCAGCGGCTATGCCGGCTGCGGGCGGGCGCCACGCCATCTTCGGCACCAACCCGGTGGCTGCGGTGTTTCCGCGTGGCCCGGCGGACCCGTTGCTGATCGACCTGAGCCTCAGCGAAGTGGCCCGCGGCAAGGTGATGGTGGCGGCCAAGGCCGGCCAACCCATCCCCGCCGGCTGGGCGCTGGACGCTGCCGGCCACCCGACCACCGACGCGCAGGCCGCGCTGGGCGGCTCGATGTTGGCCATCGGCGCGGCCACGTCCACCAAGGGCGCGATGCTGGCCTTGGTGGTCGAACTGCTGGTCACGGCACTGATCGGCGCCAACTTCGGTTTCGAAGCGTCCAGCTTCTTCGTGGACGCAGGCAACCGGCCGGGCATCGGTCAGACCTTCGTCGTCATCGACCCCGGCGCGCTGGCCGGCTCGGCGCACTACTTGCAGCGCGTCGAGGTGCTGGTGGCCGAGATGCTCAAGGACGAAGGCGTGCGCCTGCCGGGCGCCCGCCGCGAAGCCCTGCGCCGGCGCGCCCAGGCCGAGGGCCTGGAGGTGTCCGACGCCTTGCTCGCCGCCTGGCACCCAGCCTGACCAAACCCAAGGAGACCGCGTTGCAAAGACGTGACCTGCTGAAGGCCGCCCCGCTGGTCCTGCTGCCCGCGGGCGCCTGGGCTCAGGACTACCCACGCAGCGGTTCGACCATCCGCTATGTGGTGCCCTTCCCGCCCGGGGGCCTGACCGATGTGATGGCGCGTCTGGTCGGGCAGCAACTGGGCGAACGCTGGAAGCTCAGCGTCGTCATCGACAACAAGCCCGGCAGTGGCGGGCAGATCGGCGCGGCCGAAGTGGCCAAGGCCGCAGGCGACGGCCAGACCATCCTGGCCATCACCATGACCCATGCCGCCAACGCCACGCTGTTCAAGGGCCGTGCCAACTTCGACTTCACGAAGGACTTGCGCCCGGTGGCCTTGCTGGCCGGCAGCCCGATGCTCGTCGTGGTGCCTGCGGCCAGCCCCGCGAAGGATTTCAAAGACCTCGTCGCCCGTGCGAAGAGCGGCAAGCTCAACGCCGGCAGCAGCGGCAACGGCACGCCACCGCACCTGACCTTGGCGCTCTTCAACGACCTGTACAAGACAGACCTGCAGCATGTGCCCTACAAGGGCGGCGCACCTTCGATGACCGACCTCATCGGCGGCCAGCTCGACGTGATCTTCTCCAACTTCCCCGAGAGCGTGGCGCATGTGAAGAGCGGCAAGCTGCGTGCGCTGGCCATTGCCAGCGCCACGCGCCACGCGGCCCTGCCCGACGTACCCACCACCGCGGAAGCGGGCGCGCCGCAGTTGGCCGTGGAAAACTGGACCGCCATCATGGCGCCGACAGGCACGCCGGACGCCGCCGTCGAAAGGCTGGGTGCCGAGGTGCTGCGCATCATGGCCGCGCCCGACATTGAAGACCGCGCCCGCACCCAGGGCTTCCGCGTCGACGCCCGCGGTCCGCAGGCCTTCGGGCGCTTCCTGACGGAAGAGGTGGACCGCTGGGCGCGCATCATTGCTGCAGCAAAGATCAGCGTCGAGTAGAGCTTGGCGGTGGCCTGCGCCGGCGATGGCTTGGCGCTCAACCCGCCACGCGTCACCCTTGGATGAAGCACGTGACCTGGTGGCCTCAGGACACTTTCAGAACACCACAAACGAAAACAGCGCCCGGAGGCGCTGCAAGTCGTTGATTCATCTAAGAAATCTTGGTGGGCGGTGCAGGGTTTGAACCTGCGACCCCTGCCGTGTGAAGGCAGTGCTCTACCGCTGAGCTAACCGCCCGGAATTGGTCGCTTGCACAAAAGCCAGATTCAACCAGTGACTTTCAGCAGGCACCGGCGTTCCGGTGAGCCTTGAATTATGCCATGACTTTAGACGGGTTCCAGCTGGCGCCAGGCCGTCTTGCCCTTGCTGGCCCCGTCAATGTCCTTGAGCACGGCTTCATGCGCGGCGCCTTCTTCGCTGCTGGCATGCAGCACCGGCAACTCGAAGGCGGACAGGTCGGCCGCGCCGGCGTCGACCGGGCCGCGGGACTCCTGCGCAGCGTCGATGACCAGCGAGTCTTGTCCGCGTGTCATGTTCAGGTAGACCTGGGCCAGCAGGTCGGCGTCAATCAACGCGCCGTGCAGGTCGCGCTTGCTGTTGTCGACTTCCAGGCGACGGCACAGCGCGTCCAGCGAATTGCTCTTGCCGGGGAACTGCTCACGCGCCATCAACAGGCTGTCGGTGATGCGCGCCGCGTGCTCGCCAAAACGCTTGAGGTTCAAACGAGCCAGCTCGGCGTTGAGAAAACCCACATCGAAGCTGGCGTTGTGGATCACCACGTCAGCGCCAGCCACGAAGTCCAGCAGTTCCTGCGCGATGCTGGCAAAGGGCGGCTTGTCGGCCAGGAACTCGTCGGTGATGCCGTGCACGCGCACCGCGTCCGGGTGGCTGCTGCGGCC
The DNA here is from genome assembly GCA_031411215.1 of Betaproteobacteria bacterium. Taxonomy (GTDB): domain Bacteria; phylum Pseudomonadota; class Gammaproteobacteria; order Burkholderiales; family Burkholderiaceae_C; genus Rubrivivax. The sequence continues at coordinate 5,666 of JANOAM010000289.1, read as the reverse complement.
CGGGTTGACGTAGTGGTGCAGCCGACGGCCGGTGTCGCGGCGGTTGTCGTATTCGATGCAGGCGACTTCGATGATGCGGTCGCCCTGCTCCGCGGAAAGGCCGGTGGTTTCGGTGTCGAGAAAGACTTGTCGCATGGCTGGAATCCTACTGGGCCGAGGAGTGTCCAGACACCCGGGCACGCTGACCGAACCACCACCACAGGATCACACCGGCCGCGATCATGGGCAGGCACAGCCACTGGCCCATGCTCATGTTCAGCGCCAAGAGGCCCAGGAAGCTGTCGGGTTCACGGAAGAATTCGGCCACGAAGCGCAGCACGCCATAGCCGATGCCGAACATCGCGGCGACCCGGCCCGTGGCCTGCGGCTTGCGGCCGTACCACCACATGAACACGAAGAGCAGCAGCCCTTCACCCAGGAACTGGTACAGCTGCGACGGGTGGCGCGGGATCAGGCTGCCGCTTTGCGGGAAGGCCATGGCCCAGGGCAAGGCCGCGTCGGCGGCGCGGCCCCAGAGCTCGCCATTGATGAAATTGCCCAAGCGGACGGCCGCGATGCCCGTGGGCACGCAGGGCCCCACCACGTCCATCACGTCCCAGAAGCTGCGGGCGCGGCCGCGGGCATACCAGGCCATGGCCAGCAGCACACCCAGAAAGCCGCCGTGGAAGGACATGCCGCCCTTCCAGACCATGAAGATCTCGGCCGGGTTGGATAGGTAGTACCCGGGTTTGTAGAACAGCACGTAGCCCAGGCGGCCACCGATGATCACGCCCAGCACACCGTAGAACAGCATGTCCTCGATGTCACGCCGCACCCAGCCGCGGCTGGCGAACTGCGGCAGCTGCACGCGCCGCGCTCCGAGCCACAGGAACAGACCGAAGGCCGCCAGGTAGGTCAGGCCATACCAGTGGATCTGCACGGGGCCCAGCGACAGGGCAATGGGGTCGAATTGCGGGTGGACAAGCATCGGGTGAATATGGAATGGCTGCGCCGCGCATTGTGAACGGGCGACGATGCCGGCACGGCACGGCGGGCTGCCCCGATAAACTCCACGGGTTGCCCCAAGCCCAGACCGCACCATGACCTCCAACCGCCGCAGCAAGAACATCACCGAAGGCGTGGCCCGCGCGCCCAACCGTTCCATGTACTACGCCATGGGCTACACCGAAGGCGACTTCGGCAAGCCCATGATCGGTGTGGCCAATGGCCACAGCACCATCACACCCTGCAACTCCGGTCTGCAGAAGCTGGCCGATGCGGCCGTGGACCAGCTCAAGGCCAGCGGCGCCAACGCGCAGACCTTCGGCACGCCCACCATCAGCGACGGCATGGCCATGGGCACCGAGGGCATGAAGTACAGCCTGGTGTCGCGTGAGGTCATCGCCGACTGCGTGGAGACCTGCGTCGGCGGCCAGTGGATGGATGGCGTGCTGGTCATCGGCGGCTGCGACAAGAACATGCCCGGCGGCATGATGGGCATCCTGCGCGCCAACGTGCCGGCCATCTACGTCTACGGCGGCACCATCCTGCCCGGCAAGTACAAGGGCCAGGACCTCAACATCGTCAGCGTGTTTGAAGCGGTCGGCCAGTTCAGTGCCGGCAAGATGAGCGAAGAGGACTTCTGCCAGATCGAGCGCCGCGCCATCCCCGGCAGCGGCAGTTGCGGTGGCATGTACACGGCCAACACCATGTCCAGTGCGTTTGAAGCGCTGGGCATGAGCCTGCCTTTTGCATCCACCATGGCCAACGTGGAAGACCCCATCGTCGCCCACACACAAGCCGCCGCGCGTGCGCTGGTGGAAGCCGTGAAGGCCGACCTGAAGCCGCGCGACATCGTCACCAAGAAGGCCATCGAAAACGCCGTGGCCGTGATCATGGCCACCGGCGGCAGCACCAACGCCGTGCTGCACTTCCTGGCCATTGCGCACGCCGGCGGTGTGGAATGGACCATCGACGACTTCGAGCGTGTGCGCCGCAAGGTGCCGGTGTTGTGCGACCTGAAACCCAGTGGCAAGTACCTGGCCGTCGACCTGCACCGCGCCGGCGGCATCCCCGCCGTGATGAAAGTGCTGCTGGACGCCGGCCTGCTGCATGGAGACTGCATCACCATCACTGGCAAGACGGTGGCCGAGAACCTGGCGGACATCCCCCCGCTGCGCGCCGACCAGGACGTGATCCGTCCCATCAGCAACCCGATGTACGCCGAAGGCCACCTGGCCATCCTCAAGGGCAACCTGAGCCCCGAAGGCTGCGTGGCCAAGATCACGGGCCTCAAGAATCCCGTCATCACGGGCCCGGCGCGGGTCTTCGACGACGAGCAGAGCGCGTTGGCCGCCATCATGGCCAACAAAATCGTCGCAGGTGATGTGATGGTGCTGCGCTACCTGGGCCCCAAGGGCGGCCCAGGCATGCCGGAAATGCTGGCCCCCACGGGCGCGCTGATAGGCCAGGGCCTGGGCGAAAGCGTGGGCCTGATCACCGACGGCCGCTTCAGCGGCGGCACCTGGGGTATGGTGGTGGGCCACGTGGCGCCGGAAGCCTATGCCGGCGGCCTGATCGCGCTGGTGCAGGAAGGTGACCGCATCACCATCGACGCCCACCAGTTGCTGCTGAACCTGGACGTGCCGGAAGCCGAAATCGCGCAACGGCGCGCCGCCTGGAAACAGCCCGGCCCGCGCTACACGCGCGGTGTGCTGGCCAAGTTCGCCAAGAACGCCAACAGCGCCAGCAAGGGCGCCGTTCTGGACGGAGATTGAACCCGCATCAAGTTTCCCGCCACGGAACCGGCTCTGCCGGGCCGTCGGCGGACGGCCCCCTCGGGGGGTAGTGACCGAAGGGAGCTCGGGGGCTCAATTTCACAGCCGGGGGTCGCGGCGGTTCATGGCCTCGCCTTCCACCGGCTTGTTGGGCGCGTCGCGCCCAGCATGCGTGGGGTCGGCCGACACGTGCACGGCCTTGGCCTTCTGCGCGCGAGAGATCACCTTGTCGCGGCGGCGGCTGATGCCCAGCGATTCCATCTGCTCTTCGCGCCTGTCCTTCTTGCGCTTCTCCATCTTTTCCATGATGCGGCGCTTGGTCCAGCCGGAAGAGTCCGCGAACTCCCACCACAGCACGGCAACGCCGAAGGGCGCGATCGCCCACCACCAGGACATGTTGGCGAAGGGGCCGAATTCCTGCCACTTGGCCAGCATCAACAACACTCCAATGACGACGAAGGGCATGGTTCTTCTCCTGGCGGCCGGGTGACGGGGCACTGTAGCGCAGGCCCTGGCCACGCCCCTGCTGCTTTCACGGGCCCGTCCTGCGCCTGCCGCTGCGCCTGTGGTTGCGCCTGTGGTTGCGCCTATTTCTGCGCCGCGGCCCAGACGTTGTCGGTGGTGGCGCCGACCGGCTTCTTGCTGATCACAGGGTCGCTCTTGCCCGTCATCAGCGTGGCCACGGTGCGCTCGTAGGCCTTGGCGTCCAGCTTGCCCAGGCTGCTGCCAGCGACCAGCTTGGCGACCTCGGCCATCATGCGCGCCTGGTGCTTTTCGGTCTGCGCGCCCGACGCGTCGTTCTTCAGCACGATCTTCACCGCTTCGGCCTGGTTCTTCACCGCGTAGTCCCAGCCCTTGAGAGACGCCTTGACGAAGCGGGCCAGCGCTTCAGCCTTCTTCGGGTCGGCCAACGTCTTTTCCAACGTGTACAGGCCGTCTTCCAGCGTGGCCACGCCCTGGTCTTCGTACTTGAAGACGGTGAGCGCCTCGGGCTTCATGCCGGCGTCTATGAGCTGCCAGTATTCGTTGTAGGTCATCGTGCTGATGCACGCGGCCTGCTTCTGCAGCAGCGGGTCGACGTTGAAGCCTTGCTTGAGCACCTTGACGCCGGCCGGGCTGCCGTCGGTCTTCAGGCCCAGCTTGTCCATCCAGCTCATGAACGGGTACTCGTTGCCGAAGAACCAGACGCCCAGTGTCTTGCCCTTGAAGTCCGCCGGCGTCTTCACGCCGCTGTCGTTGCGGCAGGTCAGCTGCATGCCCGAACGCTGGAAGACCTGCGCGATGTTGACCAGCGGCACGCCCTTCTCACGCGTGGCCAGCGCCGAAGGCATCCAGTCCACCACCACGTCGGCGCCACCACCGGCAATGACCTGGCTGGGGTTGATGTCCGGGCCGCCGGCCTTGACCGTCACGTCCAGGCCCACGTCCTTGTAGAAGCCCTTGTCCTTGGCCACGTAGTAGCCGGCGAACTGGGCCTGCGTCACCCACTTGAGCTGCAGGGTCAGCTTTTCCTGCGCCTGGGCACCAAAGGACAGCGCAAGCAGGGCGGCGGCCGCGAGCGGCTTGATCGAAGTCTTGTTCATCACTGTTTTCTCTCCTGGGTTGAAGGGGTTGTTCTCATTTACGAAAGCTAGGGTGCCAGAAAGTCAGGCTGCGTTCCAGCAGCGCGACGAAACCGTAGAACGCGGAACCGGCCAGCGCAGCCAGCGTGATCGCGGCCCAGACGACATCGACATTCATGCGCGCCACCTCGGCGCTGATGCGGAAGCCCAGGCCCACGATGGGCGAGCCGAAGAACTCGGCCACGATGGCGGCAATCAACGCCAGCGTGGAATTGATCTTCAGCGCGTTGAAGACAAACGGCAAGGCGCCGGGCAGGCGCAGCTTGGCGAGTGTGGCGCCATGGCCGGCGGCATAGGTGCGCATCAGGTCGCGGTGCATCGCATCCACCGTCGCCAGGCCGGCCAGCGTGTTCACCAGCATGGGGAAGAAGGTGACCACCGCGGCCACCGCGGCCTTGCTGTGCCAGTCGAAACCGAACCACATCACCATGATCGGCGCGATGCCGACGATGGGCACCGCGCCAGCCAGGTTGCACAGGGGCAGCAGGCCACGCCGGAGGAAGTCGAAGCGGTCGGCCGCCAGCGCCATCAAGAGACCGCTGCCGCAGCCGATGGCATAACCGGCGACCACCGCCAGCGCGGTCTGCCGGAAGTCGGTCCACAGCACGCCCCAGCGCGCAACCAGCGCCAGCGCCACTTCATGCGGCGCGGGCAGCAGCACGCGCGGCACGTCCCAGCCCACGACCACCCATTCCCAGGCCAGCAACACGGCGGCGCCGAACAAGCCCGGCGCCAACCATTGCCGGCCGCCGGTGGCGGGCAATCTGGCCAGCCCTTGCAGCGCCAGCCAGGTCAGCAGCAGCCCGCCGATCAGCACGGCCCATTGCAGGATCACGCCCGCGCTCCCGTGTGCCGCAACGCCAGCTTCTCGGCCAGGCCGACGACGGCCACCAGCGCCACGCCCAGCAACGCGGCCATGAACAGTGCTGACCAGATCTGGATGGTCTGCCCGAAGTACGAGCCCGACAGCAGCCGCGCGCCCAGCCCGGCCTGCGCGCCGGTGGGCAGTTCGCCGACGATGGCACCGACAAGGCTCGTCGCGATGGCCACTTTGGCGCTCGCGAAGAGGAACGGCAACGCGGCGGGCAGCCGCAGCTTCCACAGCAGCTGCGGCGCACTGGCGCTGTAGGTGCGCATCAGGTCGCGCTGCAGCGGGTCGGGGCTGCGCAGGCCCTTGACCATGCCGATGGCCACCGGGAAGAAGCACAGGTACATCGAGATCACCGCCTTGCTGACCAGCGACGGGTAGCCCAGGCTGCCCAGCACCACCACCACCATGGGCGCGATG
>JANOAM010000288.1:0-2621 GCA_031411215.1 Betaproteobacteria bacterium | reverse complement strand
CCCATGTGACTTCTACCCAGGCCGGCCCCGGGCCGCAGCCGCCATACTCCGTGGTTGGGTTCCACCACCCCAGTTCACGAGAATGCCGCCCGAACGGCCAGCCACCGCTTTCACCCCCCCTGCCGACCCCCTGACCCTGCTGGATGCAGCTGCCGCACCTATGCTGCTGGTGGACGCGCAGGGCCGTGTGGGCTGGGCCAACGCGGCGGCAGTGCAGGCACTGGGCGCAACCGCCGGCGCCCAGGCACAGGCCCTGTGGCGTGAACCCGCGCTGACGCCGCCCCAGGTGGTGCGGGCCGCCCGTGACGGCCACTGGTTCCATCTGAGCGCCGCACCTCTGGCCGATGGCTGCTGCCTGTGGACTCTGCAGTCCACCCAGGCGCTGCACGACACCCAGGCCGAGCTGGCCCACCAGCAGGAGATGCTGGACCTGGCACGGGAGTTTGGCCGCCTGGGCGTGTGGGAGCGCAACGTGCGCACGCTGGAGGGCCGGTGGGACCGCGAGGTGCTGCGCTTCTGGGGTCTGGACCCCAAGCAGAGCACACCGGACTTTGCCAAGGCCGCGCAACGTGTCCTGGAAGAAGACCGCAAGCTGACCGACGGCATCTTTCTGCGCTCGCTGCAAAAGGCCGGCCACTACAGCATGCGCTACCGCGTGCGTGGCCATGATGGCCAGGTGCGCCGCATCCACTCGCAATGGCTGGTGAAGAACGGCGCCGACGGCGAACCCGAACGTGTGCTGGGCGTCATGATGGACGACACCGAGCCCTATGCGCTGGCCCACACGGCGCAGGAGCTGGAGTCGCAGCTGGCGCTGACGGTGCAGCTGTCGGGCATCGCCATCTGGCGCCACGACCTGGCCAGCAAACGCATGCACTACTCTGACCAGGGCTGGCGCGCACTGGGCCTGGTGCCGCGCCCCGAGGGTCTGACGCTGGAGCAGGTGCGGGACATGATCCACCCGGACGATCTGCCCGCTGTGGTGGCGTCCGCCGAAGCCGCCATGCGCCAGCCGCAGCCGGTGGACGTGGAGGCCCGCTATCGGCATGTCGACGGCAGTTGGCGCAGCCAGATGCTGCGCCGTACCGTGCTGCGTGACGACCAGGGCCGGGTCACCGCGTTCCTGGGTGTGGCCCTGGACGTGACGGAGCGGCTGGAAGAACGCCGCCAGGCCAGTGAACTGCTGCGGCGCTTCGAAACCGTGACCCGTGTGGCCGGCATAGGCCACTGGCTGAACGAGCCCGGCCGCACTGAGCAGACCTGGAGCGACCAGCTGTACAGCATGTTCGACCTGCCGCCTGGCAGTCCAGTGCCAGTCCTGCGCGACTGGCTCAGGAACCATGTGCACCCGGACGATGCCCGCGGGCTGGGTCAGGCGCTGACTGCCTGGGGTGAGGCCGGCCCCGGCCACCTGGAGTACCGCTACCGCGTGCGCCGGCCCAACGGGGAGGTGCGGCAGTTCCACAGCCATTCGCGTGCCGAAGTGACCGAACGCGGGCTGGTGCGTTATGGCGTGGTCATCGACATCACGGACCAGCGCCGGTCGGAGTTGGCGCTGGAAAGCGCCGAGGAGCGCGTTGGTCTGGCCGTGCGCGGCGCCGGTCTTGGCACCTGGGAAGTGGACCTGGAGACGCTGGAAGAGCATTGGGACGCGCAGATGTGGGTGCTGCGCGGCCACGCGCCACAACCGCAACCCATGACGCGGGCGCAGCGCGAAGCCTGCCTGCACCCGGACGAACGCGGCCACATACCCGATGCGGTGAGCCAGGCATTGCGTTCGGGGCACACCTTGGAGCACGAGTTCCGTGTCGTCTGGCCGGATGGCCAGGTGCGCTGGCTGGCATCACGGTCGATGGAGATCGGCGACCACAAAGGCCAGGGTCGGCGCCGCCGCATCGGTGTCAACTGGGACATCACCGACAGCCGCACCGCCGAGACGGCACGCCGTGAACGGGAGGTGGCGCTGCGCGAGAGCCAGGCCAAGTCGCAGTTCCTGGCACGCATGAGCCATGAACTGCGCACGCCGCTGAACGCCGTGCTCGGCTTCGCCCAGTTGCTGCTGGCCGAGGACCAAGCCGCCGACGCTGCGGGCCAGCAACGCAGGCGCCGGCTGGAACACATCCGCTCGGCCGGCGAACACTTGCTGTCGCTGATCAACGACGTGCTGCAGCTGTCAGGACTGTCCGGCGGCGAACTGCGCGTCGCGCTGGAACCCGTGCCTCTGCAGGCCTTGCTGGACAGCACGCTGCCGCTGCTGGGCCCCCAGGACGGACCGGCCGTGCCGGTGCGCGCGGGACGGCTGGACCTGGCCGTGATGGCCGACACCACGCGCTTGCGCCAGGTGCTGCTGAACCTGCTGTCCAACGCCATCAAATACAACCGCCCGGGCGGCCAGGTGCATGTGGAAGCCGTGCGCCAGGGGCCGCGTGTGCTGCTGCGTGTGGCGGACGACGGCTGCGGCATGGACGAGCTGCAGTTGCGCCACCTGTTCGAGCCCTTCAACCGCCTGGGCGCGGACCGCGGCGCCATCGAAGGCACGGGCATTGGCCTGGCCATCGTGAAGGCGCTGGTGGAACGCATGGGCGGCCACATCACGGTGCAAAGCCATCTTGGCCAGGGCA